>NZ_JBEXCW010000064.1:0-49854 GCF_040605435.1 Streptomyces sp. NPDC005574 | reverse complement strand
GCGGCCGGTCTGCGCCGACGCCGGTCGCAGGCTGGCGACAAATGGCATCTCGATGAGGTGTTCATCAAGGTCAGCGGGGTGCGGCAGTATCTGTGCCGCCCTGCTCCTTGAGGCGCTTGTAGGACCGCTCGATCTCGGCCTCGGCGTCGGCGCGGCCGACCCAGTTGGCGCCCTCGACCGACTTGCCGGGCTCCAGGTCCTTGTAGACCTCGAAGAAGTGCTGGATCTCCAGGCGGTCGAACTCGGACACGTGGTGGATGTCGCGCAGGTGCTCCACCCGCGGGTCGTGCGCGGGCACGCACAGCAGCTTGTCGTCGCCGCCGGCCTCGTCCGTCATCCGGAACATGCCGATCGCGCGGCACTGGATGAGGCAGCCGGGGAAGGTCGGCTCGTCCAGGATGACCAGCGCGTCCAGCGGGTCGCCGTCCTCGCCGAGGGTGTTCTCGACGAAGCCGTAGTCGGCCGGGTAACTGGTCGAGGTGAAGAGGCGACGGTCCAAACGGATCCGACCGGTCTCGTGGTCCACCTCGTACTTGTTCCGCGAACCCTTCGGAATCTCGATCGTGACGTCGAACTCCACCGGTGGCTCCTCCATGATCAACACATAGTTCTGGTGGTTAAGTGTCCCTCACGCAGGTGTGTGATCGCGAAAGGGGCTGGTCGTCGTGCCAGAGCTGAGGTTTTGGCAGACCGCGAGACCGCACGTGGAGCGGGCCGCGAACGCCGTACGGCCGCGTCTGGCACGGACCGCCGCGGTGGTGAAACCGCAGGTCGTGAGGATCTCACGGGCGACGGGACCGCGGGTCGCGCGGATCGTCCGGGCCGCGGAACCGCAGGTCGCGCGGGTCATGAGGCCGAAGACCTGGCAGTACACCGCCGGCGCCGCCGGCGCCGGACTGGCGCTGGCCGCCACGGTGGTGACCGCGGCCGGCCCCTGGGACTCCTCCGGCCAGCGTACGGCGGAGCGGGACTGGGCAGCCGCCCGCGAGCACGTGGGTGGTGCAGATCACGGCGGTGACCCCGGTTCCGCCACCGCGGCCGGCGGACCCCGCCCGGCTCCCAGCGCCGTGTCCGTCCTCACCGGCCTCGGCGGCTCGGCCGGCACCCTCCGGGCGGCGCCGGCCACCAAGGCGCTCACCGCCGTCCTGGCCCCCCTGCTGAAGGACCCCGCGCTCGGCGCCCACCAGGGCGCCGCTGTCGTCGACGTCACTGGCGGCCGGCGTCTCTACGGCACCGGTTCCCGCGCCGCGCTCACCCCCGCCTCCACCACGAAGATCGCCACCGCCGTCGCCGCCCTGTCCGCGCTGGGCGCCGACCACCGTCTCACCACCCGCGCCGCCTTCGAGCCCGACACCGGTGAGGTCGTCCTCGTCGGCGCCGGCGACCCCACCCTGACCGCCCACCGGCGAAGCGGGGGCTGGGCGAGCCTGCGCACCCTCGCCGACCGCACGGCCGCCGCGCTCGAGAAGCGGGGCGTGCGCGAGGTGACGCTGTCGTACGACACGACCCTCTACGCGGGCTCCGAGCAGCACCCGATCGGGCCCAACGACAACCTCGCGCCGGTCAGCGCCCTGATGGTGGACGAGGCCCGCACGGACGACTCCGCGAGCGGCCCGGTGACGCGCGTGCCCGACCCGGCCGCCGAGGCCGCCCGCACCTTCGCCACCCTCCTGCGGGCCCACGGCATCACGGCGACGTCTCCGGGCCCCTCCAAGGCGACCGGCCGCGCCGAACCCCTCGCGGCGGTCTCCTCGCCCCCGCTGTCGGCGCTCGTCGAACGCATGCTGACCAACAGCGACAACGACATCGCGGAGGCCCTCGCCCGGCAGACGGCGGTGGCGGCGGGCGGCCGCGCCGACTTCGCAGGCGGCGCGGCCGCGGTCCGCGCCCGGCTGAAGAAGCTCGGACTGCCCCTGTCCGGCGCCGACTTCCACGACGGCAGCGGCCTGGACCGCGCGGACCGGCTCACCGCCGACCTGCTCACCGCGCTGCTCGTCAAGGCGGGCGACCCGTCCCGCCCCGAACTCCGCCCGGTTCTCACCGGCCTTCCGGTGGCCGGTTTCACCGGCACGCTGAGCAGTCGTTACACGCAGGGCGCGGCCGGGGTCGTACGCGCCAAGACGGGCACCCTGACGGGCGTCAACAGCCTGGCCGGAACCGTCGTCGACCAGGACGGCCACCTGCTGGCCTTCGCGTTCCTGGCCTCCGGCACGACGGACCCGGCGGCCGCCCAGTCGGCGCTGGACAGGGCGGCGACCGCGCTCGCGGGGTGCGGCTGCGGCTGACGCGCGGGGGACCGGCGGGCTCCGCGGCCGGACCGGCCGACCCCTCGCCGCCCTGCCCCAAGCGGCGGCGCTCACGTACGGTTGACGCATGACGAGCATCGGTGGTGCCGCTTCTTCCGGGATGGTCGACTGGAATCTCGCGGTCGCGACCGCGACCCGGCTCGTACGGCCGGGCCCCGAGGTGAGCCGCGAGGAGGCCCGGGCCGTCGTCGCGGAACTGCGCCGACACGCCAAGGCCGCGGAGGGACACGTCCGGGGATTCACCCGTATGGGGACGGAGGAGACCCACGACACCCCCGTCCTAGTCTTCGACCGCCCCGGCTGGGTCCGGGCGAACGTCGCCGGATTCCGGGAGATCCTCAAACCGCTGCTCGACAAGATGCAGGAGCGGCGCGGCGCCACCCCCGGCGGAGCGGTCCTCGGCGCGGTCGGCGGCAAGGTCACCGGCGTCGAACTCGGCATGCTGCTGTCCTTCCTGGCCTCCCGCGTCCTCGGCCAGTACGAGACCTTCGCCCCCGACACCCGCGACCTGCCGGCGGGTCAGAACGGCGGCGGCCGACTCCTGCTCGTCGCCCCGAACATCGTCCACCTGGAACGCGAACTCGACGTCCAGCCCCACGACTTCCGCCTGTGGGTGTGCCTGCACGAGGAGACGCACCGCACCCAGTTCACGGCCGTGCCCTGGCTGCGCGACCACCTGGAGGGCGAAATCCAGTCTTTCCTGGCGGAGACCGACGTCGACCCGATGACCGTCCTGGAGCGCATCCGGGAGGCCGCCCAGTCGCTGGCCGGCGGCCGGCCGGAGAGCGAGGAGGACGACGGGGGGCGCTCCCTCGTCGAGATCGTGCAGACGCCGGCCCAGCGCGAGATCCTCGGCCGTCTCACCGCCGTCATGTCCCTGCTGGAGGGACACGCCGACTTCGTGATGGACGGCGTCGGCCCCCAGGTGGTGCCGACCGTCGCGGAGATCCGCGAGAAGTTCCAGCAGCGCCGCGCCAAGGGCGCCTCCCGGCTGGACATGACCCTGCGCAGGCTGCTGGGCCTGGACGCCAAGCTCAAGCAGTACCGCGACGGCGAACGCTTCGTGCGCGCCGTCGTCGACCAGGTCGGCATGGACGGCTTCAACCGCGTCTGGACGTCCCCGAACACGCTGCCGACGAAGTCGGAGATCGCCAAACCGGCGGACTGGGTCGCCCGGGTGCACCGGAAGGCCGACTCGTGAACCCGGCGCCGGGTCGTGAGACGAATCCGGCCGACGGCAGGCGAACGCCCCTTCAATCACCCGTCCGAGGGACCGTGAGGCACGGGTAGGCGTGCAATGCTCGGGGAACGCTCCGGCTCTGTCACCATCTACACACTCTGAGTGACCGAGCTCGGGCTCAACCCCCGACAATTTCATGAAGGGAACCGGACATGGGTCCCCATCCTGCGGTCGCGGCGATACGCCTGGCGGTCCGCCGCGTCCTCCACGACATCCTCACCGACATCCCCGTCTCCCCCGACACCCCGCGCGCGCGCCCCCCGGCACCGCTCGTGCTCGTGGCCTGCTCCGGCGGCGCCGACTCCATGGCCCTCGCCTCCGCTCTCGCGTTCGAGGCACCCCGGCTGGGCATCCGCGCCGGCGGCGTCACCGTCGACCACGGCCTTCAGCCGGGTTCCGACCTGCGTGCCGAGGAGGTCGTGCTGCGCCTGCGCGAACTCGGCCTGGAACCGGCCGAGTCCGTCGCCGTGACCGTCGGCCGCGGCGGCGGCCCCGAGGCAGCCGCCCGCGACGCCCGCTATGCCGCCCTCGATGCCGCCGCCGTCCGCCACGAAGCGGCCGCCGTGCTCCTCGGCCACACCCGCGACGACCAGGCCGAGACCGTCCTGCTCGGCCTCGCCCGCGGCTCCGGCATCCGCTCCCTGTCGGGCATGGCCGCGGTCTCGGGGGCCGACGGCCGTTACCGCCGCCCCTTCCTGCGGCTCGACCGGCAGACCGCCCGCAAGGCCTGCATGGTCCAGTCGCTGCCCGTCTGGGACGACCCGCACAACGCCGACCCCGCGTACACCCGTTCGCGGCTGCGCCACGAGGGGCTGCCCGCGCTGGAGAAGGCGCTCGGCAAGGGAGTCGTGGAGGCGCTCGCCCGTACGGCCCAGCTCTCCCGCGACGACGCCGACGCCCTCGACACCTGGGCGGGCCAGGCCGAGGCCTCCGTCCGCGACGCCACCGGCCTGCTGGAGTGCGCCAAGCTCTACGCCCTGCCGCCCGCCGTGCGCCGCCGCATCCTGCGCCGCGCCGCCATCGAGGCGGGCGCGCCCGCGGGTTCCCTCTTCGCCCGGCACATCGAGGAAGTGGACCGGCTGATCACCGGCTGGCGCGGCCAGGGAGTGATCAATCTCCCGGGCAAGGTCGTGGCCCAGCGCCAGGGTGGCAGACTGGTGATTCGGCAGGGCTGAATCCGGACCCGCTCCCTCGGACCGTGTGCGCGGGTCGCGGGCGGTCCGGGCGGTCGCGCGAGTACGCCGAGGGGACGCGGGTCCCCGGGCTGGCCGGGCCATCAGACGTGGGACGACCGAAAGTGATGCGGGTGGACGCGAAAGACATGGGTGCCGACCTCAAAGAGGTGCTCATCACCAAGGAAGAGATCGACGCGAAGCTGGCCGAGCTGGCCGCGAAGATCGACGCGGAGTACGCGGGCAAGGACCTGCTCATCGTCGGCGTCCTCAAGGGCGCGGTGATGGTGATGGCGGACCTCGCCCGGGCGCTGTCCACCCCCGTCACGATGGACTGGATGGCCGTGTCGTCGTACGGCGCGGGCACCCAGTCCTCCGGGGTGGTCCGGATCCTCAAGGACCTCGACACCGACATCAAGGGCAAGCACGTCCTGATCGTCGAGGACATCATCGACTCCGGGCTGACCCTGTCCTGGCTGATCTCCAACCTCGGCTCGCGCGAGCCCGCCTCCCTCAAGGTGTGCACGCTGCTGCGCAAGCCCGAGGCCGCCAAGGTCGCCATCGAGGTGGAGTGGGCCGGCTTCGACATCCCCAACGAGTTCGTCGTCGGCTACGGCCTCGACTACGCCGAGAAGTACCGGAATCTCCCGTTCGTGGGTACGCTCGCGCCCCACGTGTACGGCGGCTGAACCCGAAGGGCGCAACGCCCTGGGCCGCTCGGAGGGCGACCGGGAACCTCAGCGGATCGCCCACCGTTGGAGCATGCAGACGGGTTCACCGGCTGTCCCGTGCGGCTTCGGCCCACAATGCTGGGGTACCGTCAGAAGAACTGTCTTATCAAACTCACTATGGCAGGAGGGACGGGGCGACACCGCTCCGTATGGATGGACGTGAAGCGATACTTCCGTGGGCCGGTCATGTGGATCGTGCTGGCCGTCCTTGCCGTGGTCGTGTTGATGCAGGTCGTCGGCTCGTCCGGTGGCTACAAGACGGTGGACACCGGCCAGGTCGTCCAGGCGATCAATGACAACAAGGTCGAGTCGGCCAAAATCACCACCGGCGACGAGCAGACCATCAAGGTCCAGCTCAAAGACGGCGTGAAGGTCAAGGGCAGCTCGAAGATCCAGGCGAGCTACATCGGCGACCAAGGCGTGACCATCGCCAACACGCTGCAGACCAAGTACCAGGACAAGCAGATCCCCGACGGCTACACGGTCGCGCCGACGAAGCAGAACGCCTTCGTCGGGATCCTGCTGTCCCTGCTCCCCTTCGTCCTCATCGTCGTCGTGTTCCTGTTCCTGATGAATCAGATGCAGGGCGGCGGCTCCCGCGTCATGAACTTCGGCAAGTCCAAGGCGAAGCTCATCACCAAGGACACCCCGAAGACGACGTTCTCCGACGTCGCGGGTTCGGACGAGGCCGTCGAGGAGCTCCAGGAGATCAAGGAGTTCCTCCAGGAACCGGCGAAGTTCCAGGCCGTCGGCGCCAAGATTCCCAAGGGCGTACTGCTGTACGGCCCTCCCGGCACCGGCAAGACCCTGCTGGCGCGAGCCGTCGCGGGCGAGGCCGGAGTCCCCTTCTACTCGATCTCGGGTTCCGACTTCGTCGAGATGTTCGTCGGTGTCGGTGCCTCCCGGGTCCGTGACCTGTTCGAGCAGGCCAAGGCGAACGCCCCGGCGATCGTCTTCGTCGACGAGATCGACGCGGTCGGCCGCCATCGCGGTGCCGGCCTCGGCGGCGGTCACGACGAACGCGAGCAGACCCTGAACCAGCTGCTCGTCGAGATGGACGGCTTCGACGTGAAGGGCGGCGTGATCCTCATCGCCGCCACGAACCGGCCCGACATCCTCGACCCGGCGCTGCTGCGCCCCGGCCGTTTCGACCGGCAGATCGCGGTCGACCGTCCGGACATGCTCGGCCGTCTGGAGATCCTCAAGGTCCACCAGAAGGGCAAGCCGGTCGCCTCGGACGTCGACCTGTCGGCGGTCGCCCGCCGTACCCCGGGCTTCACCGGCGCCGACCTGTCGAACGTGCTGAACGAAGCGGCGCTCCTCACGGCGCGCAGCGACCGCAAGCTGATCGACAACTCCATGCTGGACGAGGCGATCGACCGTGTGGTCGCGGGCCCGCAGAAGCGGACCCGGATCATGTCGGACAAGGAGAAGAAGATCACCGCGTACCACGAGGGCGGACACGCCCTGGTCGCGGCGGCGTCTCCGAACTCCGACCCGGTCCACAAGATCACGATCCTCTCCCGAGGCCGTGCTCTGGGCTACACGATGGTGCTGCCGGAGGAGGACAAGTACTCCACCACGCGCAACGAGATGCTGGACCAGCTCGCGTACATGCTGGGCGGCCGCGCGGCGGAGGAGCTCGTCTTCCACGACCCGACCACGGGTGCCGCGAACGACATCGAGAAGGCCACCGCCACGGCCCGCGCGATGGTCACGCAGTACGGCATGACCGAGCGTCTCGGCGCCATCAAGTTCGGCGGCGACAACACCGAGCCCTTCCTGGGCCGGGAGATGTCGCACCCGCGTGACTACTCGGAAGAGGTAGCCGCGCTGGTAGACGAAGAGGTCAAGAAGCTGATCGAGACGGCGCACAACGAGGCCTGGGAGATCCTGGTCGAGAATCGCGACGTCCTCGACCAGCTGGTGCTTCAGCTGCTGGAGAAGGAGACGCTGAACAAGGAGCAGATCGCCGAGATCTTCGCCCCGATCGTGAAGCGTCCGCCCCGGCCCGCCTGGACCGGTTCCTCCCGCCGTACGCCCTCCACCCGCCCGCCGGTGCTCTCCCCCCGGGAGCTCGCACTGACGAACGGCGCCAACGGCTCGACGTCGGCGATCTCCACCGTCAAGTCCACCGCGGCGGAGCACGCCCCGGTGACGGAGACGGCCCCGGAGGACCGCCCCGAGAGCTGACGCCGGACGGCACGGTGCCCGGCGGGGCACCGTGCCCGACAGGTCCGGAATGGAAGCCGCGCCCCCCAGGTTCTAGCCTGGGGGGCGCGGCATTTTCGTATGCCCGCAGGCGAGACGCACAGGAACGAGGCAGCAGATGACCGACCCCGTGACGCTGGACGGCGAAGGGTCCATCGGCGAGTTCGACGAGAAGCGGGCCGAGAGCGCCGTTCGTGAACTGCTGATCGCGGTGGGGGAGGACCCCGACCGCGAGGGGCTGCGGGAGACTCCGGGGCGGGTGGCGCGCGCCTACAAGGAGATATTCGCCGGTCTGTGGCAGAAGCCCGAGGACGTGCTGACGACGACCTTCGACCTGGGCCACGACGAGATGGTGCTGGTCAAGGACATCGAGGTGCTGAGCTCCTGCGAACACCACCTGGTGCCGTTCGTCGGGGTGGCCCACGTGGGGTACATCCCGTCCACCGACGGCAAGATCACGGGGCTGTCGAAGCTGGCCCGGCTCGTGGACGTGTACGCGCGCCGACCGCAGGTGCAGGAGCGGCTCACCACGCAGGTCGCCGACTCCCTCATGCAGATCCTGGAGCCGCGCGGGGTGATCGTCGTCGTCGAGTGCGAGCACATGTGCATGTCGATGCGGGGGGTTCGCAAGCCCGGGGCGAAGACCATCACCTCGGCGGTCCGCGGGCAGCTGCGTGACCCCGCGACCCGCAACGAGGCGATGAGCCTCATCATGGCCCGCTGACGCCCGCGGCCTGCCGCCTGTCTCAGGCCGCCGAAGCGGCCCCCGTGTTGTTCTCGTCGTCCTCCGGGAGCTTGCAGACGCGCTCCAGGAAGAGGGCCGCAGCTATCACGCCGATGCCCGCCAGGACGGAGAAACCGGCGTAGATCGCCTGGTCGCGGCGGGCGGGGATGTCGAGGGACTCCAGGAGGAAGACGCCCGTGCCGCCGTACATGCCGGCGACGAGGGCGGCGACCAGGGCGCTGGCCTGGCCGAAGACGACCGCGCGGGCCGCCATCAGCGGGTCGACGCCCTTGGCGCCGGGCCGCCGCTCGCGCTGCGCCTTCAGCCGGGCGTGGATCGACAGCGCCGTGGCCAGCAGGACCACCGCGATCACTGCCAGCACGATCGGTGCGGCCAGGGGGACGCTGGGCAGGGTCCCGATCGAGTTCCAGAGGCGGGCGCCCGCCCAGGACAGAATCCCGGCCACGACGAAAACGCCGGCCAGCAGCCTGATGCGAAGCTCTCTCACGGTGCCCCTTCGGTTCCCCGGGCCCGCCGGCCCTGTGGTCGTGGTGACCTTCCGGACGGCCGTCCCGTCGGGCCGTCCTGTGGTCGCCTGAACCTTAACGACTACTCGGGCAGGTGGAGTTCCAGGTCCTTGCGGGGATCGACGCCCTCACGGGTGACGGTGTCGAGCAGGCCGGCGACCGGACCGAGGCCGGGCAACTGGGCCTCGGGGTCCACGTCGTGCCAGGGGGCGAGGACGAAGGCGCGTTCGTGGGCGCGCGGGTGGGGCAGCGTGAGGTCCGGGTCCCCGGAGACGACGTCGGCGTACGCGACGATGTCGACGTCGAGGGTGCGCGGGCCCCAGCGTTCGTCCCGCACCCGGTTGAACGCCTCCTCCACGGCGTGCGCCCGCTCCAGCAGGGAGGACGGGGGCAGGGTGGTCTTCAGCAGTACGACCGCGTTGAAGTAGGAGGGCTGGCTGCCCGGCTCGACGCCCCACGGCTCGGTCTCGTAGACCGGGGAGACCGCCTTGACGCGTACGCCGGGGGTGTCCTCCAGGGCGTCGACGGCGCCCTGGAGGGTCTCCAGGCGGTTGCCCAGGTTGGAGCCGAGGGAGAGCACGGCCCGCTGCGGGTTGTGGAGGGTGGTGTCGGCGGCGTCGACCTTCTCCACGACGGAGGCGGGCACCGGCTGGACGGTCGGGTCGCTGTGGCCCTCGGTGAAGGACGCGGTCATGCTCGGCTCCGGGTGATGGTGACGGTGACGTCGTCGAAGGGGACGGTGATCGGGGCGTCCGGTTTGTGGACGCGGACCTCGACCTCCTGGACCGCTTCGTGTTTCAGGCACGTCTGGGCGATGCGTTCGGCGAGCGTCTCGACGAGGTTGACGGGCTCGCCCTCGACGACGGCCACGACCTCCTCGGCGACGATGCCGTAGTGCACGGTCTTCGTCAGGTCGTCGTCGGCCGCGGCCGGCCGGGTGTCCAGGCCGAGGGAGAGGTCCACGACGAAGGTCTGGCCCTCCTCGCGCTCCCTGGGGAACACCCCGTGGTGTCCACGGGCCTTGAGGCCGCGCAGCGCGACACGATCCACGCGAATCACTCCTGCAGTCGTCGGTGAGGGCCGGTCGGTACCGCGTGCGGGCGGTGGACCGGCCTCAAGTGAATCTACCCGCGGGCACCGACAGGGCCGGGCCACGAGGGCACGGGCCCGGGCGGAGACCGGGGTTCCTCGTGGTGCGTGCCACCCGAAGTACCCGGCGGCCCGCGGGCTGGTAGCCGCCCCTACCCGCGTGTCGTGATTCCAACCACTTCTTGGTCCCGGTGGGGGATTCCGGGGTGCTCCCGGACGCGCACGCCCCCTCAGGAGGGGGGCTCCTCGGGTTCGTCCTCGTCGTTCTCGGCCAGCACCGGTGAGGCGTGGTGCGACCAGAGTTTCCAGCCGTCGGGGGTTCGGCGGAACACGTTCGTGGCGACCACCAGCTGGCCGACGAGCGGGCCGAGCTCCTCGTCGCCCTCGGGGGCGGGACCGCCGCTCAGGATGTTCTCCGTGCAGGTCACCAGGGCGGTGTCGCCGGTGACGGAGACGTGCACGTCGGTGAGGAAGAACTGGATGTAGTCCGTGTTCGCCATGATCAGGGCGTACGACCGCAGGACGTCCCCGCGGCCGGTCAGCACGGGCCAGCCCGGGTGCACGCAGGAGATCACGCCGACGTCGGCCGGGTCGTGGTACTCCTCGTCGACGCCCAGGTCGGAGGGGGTGAGCCAGAGCGAGGAGAGTCCCTCGAAGTCGCCCTGCTCCAGGGCCTCGTAGAACGCGGTGTTGGCTTGTCCGACCTGCTCCACGTCGGTGTGGGGGGCGCTCACCGGGCTCCTTCACCGAAGGCCGCGCCCGGCGCGTTCTCCTGCGTGCGTGCCCCTTCCACGGCGCGCGCGACCCGTACCGCGTCCGCCGTCGCGCGCACCTCGTGCACCCGCACCGCCCATGCGCCGGCCTGCGCCGCGAGCGCGGACACGGCGGCCGTCGCCGCGTCGCGCTCCCGCGCGGGCGGCGGGGCCGCCCCCGGTCCGGCCAGGACACGGCCGAGGAACCGCTTGCGGGAGGCGGCGACCAGCAGGGGGTGCCCGAGGGCGAGCAACCGGTCGAGGTGGGCGAGCAGGACGAGGTCGTGCCCGGCGTCCTTGGAGAAGCCGAGACCGGGGTCGACCACCACCCGGTCCGGCGCGATGCCGCCGGCGAGGACGGCCTCCACGCGCACGCGCAGTTCGTCGACGACCTCGCGTACGACGTTCTCGTAGACGCCCCTGACGTTGTCGCCGTCCAGGAAGCCGCGCCAGTGCATGACGACGAACGGCGCGCCCGCCTCCGCCACCACCGGGATCATCGCGGGATCGGCGAGGCCGCCGCTGACGTCGTTGACGAGGGCGGCGCCGGCGGCGAGGGCCTGGGCCGCGACGGAGGCGCGCATGGTGTCGACGGACACCGTGACGCCCTCGGAGGCGAGACCGCGGACGACGGGGACGACGCGTCTGAGCTCCTCGGCCTCGTCCACGCGGGTGGCGCCGGGGCGGGTGGACTCGCCGCCGACGTCGACCAGGTCGGCGCCCTCGCCGACCAGCGCGAGGCCGTGTTTGACGGCGGCCGTGGTGTCGAACCAGCGGCCGCCGTCGGAGAAGGAATCGGGCGTGACGTTCACGACTCCCATGACCGCGCAGCGGTCCCATTCCGGAAGGCCCGCGACACGCCCGCGTCCGCTCTGCTTGCTCATGCGTTCAGCCTAGGCCCAGGGCGCGAGGCCGGTAGCCCGCGCCTGGCCAGGTGGGGGAGCGGGCCCGGCCCGGGCAGGCGCGCCGGGTGTCCGGCGAGGGCACGCGCGCGTGCGTGCCCTTCCGTGCCGTGCCGTGGCCTGCCGTGCCGTCCGGTCGGGCGCCGGTGCCGCACGCCCCTTCCGTCCCGGCCGGGCGCCGGTGCCGCACGCCCCTTCCGTCCCGGCCGGCACCATCCCGTGTCCCGGCCGGGTCCCGGCGCCGCACGTCCCTTCCGTCCCGGCCGGCACCATTCCGTTCCGTCCCGGCCGGGTCCCGGTGCCGTGTGCCGCCGTAGATCCGTGGTCTCCTCCCGGGCGGGTGCCGTCGTCCGGCATCCGCCCGTCCACTCTCCTGCAGGTGCCGTCGTCCGGCATCCGCCCGGCCACCCCTCTGCGGGTGCCGTCACGCCGCGCGGACGCTGCGTTCCGCCGTGACGTGGGTGCACGCGCGCGCGGTGGGGGTGCGGCGCCGCAGGAAGCGGGGCAGCGGCAGGGCGATGTCGACGAAGCCCTCCGCCTGCATGGCGGCGAAGCCGATGCGCGGCAGGTCTCCGGAGGCGCGGTAGACGACGAAGCGGGGCTCCCAGCGGGGCTGGAACTTCGCGTTGAACTTGTACAGGGACTCGATCTGGAACCAGCGGGAGAGGAACACCAGCAGTCCGCGCCAGGCCCGCAGCACGGGTCCCGCGCCGATCTTCTCGCCGCGGGCGAGCGCCGAGCGGAACATCGCGAAGTTGAGCGAGACGCGCGCGATGCCGAGCTTCGGGGCGGCCTGGAGGGCCGCCACGATGAGGAGCTCGTTCATGCCGGGGTCGGCCGAACGGTCGCGGCGCATCAGGTCGAGGGAGGCTCCGTCCGTGCCCCATGGCACGAAGTGCAGGACCGCCTTGAGGTCGCCGTAGGGACCCGGCCGCTCGTCGGTCTTGTGGGCGGTGGCGATGAGGCAGTCGCCGTCGGCCGGGTCGCCGATGCGGCCCAGCGCCATGGAGAAGCCGCGCTCGGTGTCGGTGCCGCGCCAGTCCTCGGCGGCGCGGCGGATGCGCTCCAGCTCGGCCTCCCCGAGGTCACGGACGCGCCGGACCCGGGTCTCGTAACCGGCCCGCTCGATGCGCTTGACCATCTGCCGTACGTTGCGCATCGCGCGGCCGGCGAGGGAGAAATCCGCGACGTCCACCACCGCCTCGTCGCCCAGTTCGAGGGCGTCCAGGCCGGTCTCGCGGGTCCACACCTCGCCGCCGGTCTCGGAGCAGCCCATGACGGCGGGCGTCCAGGAGTGGGCGGTGGCCTCGTCCATGAAGCGTTCGATGGCGCCCGGCCACGCCTCCACGTCCCCGATGGGGTCGCCGCTGGCGAGCATCACGCCGGACACGACCCGGTAGGTGACCGCCGCCTTGCCGCTGGGTGAGAAGACGACCGCCTTGTCGCGGCGCAGCGCGAAGTGGCCGAGCGAGTCGCGGCCGCCGTGCTTGTCCAGCAGGACCCGCAGCCTGGCCTCGTCCTCCTCCGTCAGTCGCGCGGCGGGGTGCTCGGGGCGGAACGCGAGGTAGATGGTGGTGATCGCGGTGAGCAGTCCGAGGGCGCCGAGGGAGAAGGCGACCGTCCACGAGGTGTCGCCCTGGTAGTCGACCGGTCCCTCGAAGCCGAACAGGCCGTAGAGGACGTGCGTAATGCGATCGGCCAGGCTCGGGTCGCCGACCAGGCGGTGCGGGTGGACGCTGACGATGACGAGTCCGAGGACGAGGGAACCGGCACCCATGAGGACGAAGTTGGCGAGCGCGCGCCACCGGCTGCGCGGATCGGGCAGCGCGGCGAACTGGTCGCGGTGGCGCAGCAGCGGTGCGAGCAGCGCCAGCGAGATCAGCACGCCGAGCAGCGAGTGGCGGTACGTCAGCTGGGCCACCGCGCCCGCCGGCAGCAGGGCCACGGCGGCCCGCCACGCGCGGCGCTTGCGGCGCCGCAGCCCGTGCGCGAGCAGCAGCAGGAGGACCCCGCTGCTGAGTGAGAGGGCGGCCGCGAACGGCCCGAGCGCGCCCGGCAGCACCTCCGCGACGCTGTGCATACGGCTGTGACGGAAGCGCGGGAAGACGCCCGCGGCGATGTCCAGGAGACCGACCAGAGCACACGCTCTGGCGATGAGGACGGGAACCACCTCGGGACGCGGGCCACGGAGAGCACGCTGGACCGGATGTGATCGTTTCGGAACCTCGACCGACATTTCCTCATCTGTCCTGACAGACATCGCAACCCACTAGCTAGCGCGAGAGTTTCTGGATCCGGTGCCGATTCGGGCATCCGGCGACATTGCGCCCTCTAGGACGGTGTCTCGAGGAGAGAGGTTCACTCAGCTCCTCAAAGCCCTTTCAAAGGCGGAGGAAAGTCCCGGACAAGCTCTCACGACAGTGTGAGGGCCCGGGCGGAAACCATAGGCGGGAAGCAGCCCCATGGGTCTCACGAGCAACGCGTCACTGACGCTGGCGATCCTGTTCGCCGTCGTGCTGTTCGGCGGCACGGTGTGGCAGTGGCCACGGCTGGCACGGCCGAGCTGGCGAGCCGTCGGCGGCCGGGTCGGTCTGCTGTTCGCCACCCAGCTGGCGCTGTTCGCGACGCTGGGACTCGCCACCAACCAGGCGTTCGGGTTCTACGCCACCTGGGCGGACCTGTTCGGCCAGGAGGACGGACAGGGCGTCGTCGTCGACCACAACTCCCCCGCCGGATCGGGCGGCCCCCTGCGGGTCGTCGACACCCGGCGGGTGAAGGAGTCGGGCGGTTCCCGTCCGCAGAACGGCGGACAGGTGCAGCGCGTCGACATCGTGGGCCGCGCGACGCACATCGCCACGCCGGCGTACGTGTACCTCCCGCCGGAGTACTTCCAGCCCCGGTACCGCACGCGCACCTTCCCGGCGGCGGTCGTGCTCACCGGCTACCCGGGCACCGCCCAGGCGCTCGTGGACAAGCTGCACTATCCGCGTACGGCCCTGCAGCTGGCCAAGGACGGGCGGGTGCAGCCGATGATCCTGGTGATGCTCCGCCCGACCGTGGCGCCGCCGCGGGACACGGAGTGCGTGGACGTGCCGGGCGGGCCGCAGACCGAGTCCTTCTTCGCCGAGGACCTGCCGGAAGCCGTGCTGGCCCACTACCGGGTGGGCCGGAAGCCGGGCAGCTGGGGCATCATCGGCGACTCCACGGGCGGCTACTGCGCGCTGAAGATCGCGATGCACCACCCCGGGGTGTACGCGGCCGGGGCGGGGCTGTCGCCGTACTACAAGGCGCCGATCGACCCCACCACGGGCGACCTCTTCCAGGGCGACGACGAGGTGCGCGACCGGGCGGACCTGTGGTGGTGCCTCAAGCACCTGCCCGCGCCGGACACCTCACTGCTCGTCAGCAGCAGCCGGATCGGGGAGTCCAACTACAAGGACACCCTCGCGTTCATAAGGCGGGTGAAGGCCACCGGACTGACGCGGATCTCCTCGATCATCCTCGACAGCGGCGGCCACAACTTCAACACCTGGCGGCGGGAGATCCCGGGGACGCTGCAGTGGATCAGCGGGCGGCTGAGCGGCCGGTGAGGGCGGCGCGGGGCGAATTCGGGCGTGGCCGGAATGCCGATGTCGGGTAAAGGCCGCGGGACGGCGTTGTTTTTACGGGGCGGGGCACCAAGGTTCGCCTACGCGCGGTAAGTTTCTGGCCATGCCACGTGGACGCCACCGCCATTCCCCGCCCCTGCACCGGCTCCTTCCTTTCTCGGCAATCGCAGGCGTGTCCCTTGTCTGCGCCCTCGGCCCCTGGTTGTTCACGCAGCCGTCGGCGCTGCGCGCGCTGGCCGCGGCCGCCGCGGTGACGGCGGTCGGCGGCGCGGTCGTCATGCGCCACTGGGACAGCCAGGCGGGCCGGCAGGTCGCCGACCTCACGCGCGCGCGGGCGAGCGACGAGTGGCGGCACGAGGAACGCGTCGCCGAGCTGGAGACCGACCTCGAGGAGTCGCGCGAACTGCGCGTCAAACTGGAGCAGCGGCTGCGGGCCAAGCGCGCGGAGCTGGCCGGGCTGCGCAACGAGCACGCCGCGCTGCTGCGCCGGTACGCCACCGCGGAGACCGAGCGCGCCAGCGCGCTCGAAGGCCGTCGCCTGCTGGAGATAGAGACGGTCGGCCCGGCGCGCGCGCTGCCCGCCGGTCCGGTGACGAACGCGGACGCGGAGACGGGTCCGGACGAGGACACCGGGGCGGTCGCCGCCGGGTCCCCGGCCGAGGCGGAGGCCGACGGCGAGGCCGGCACGGAGACCGCGGTCGACGCGGAAACCGAGGACGGGACCGGTACGGACACCGATGCCGATGCCGAAGTCGATGACGAGGACGCCGAGGCGGCCGCGGCGGACGAGGACGCCGAGGAGGCGGCCCCCGCCATCTTCTCGCCCGAGGGTTCCCGGCTGTTCCTGCGGGCGAAGGCGGCGCTGGGACAGTTCGACGCCGAGGCCACCGGTGAGCGCTCCGCTGACATCGATGGCGAAGGAGCCGGCGAGGAAGCCGTCGACGACGGCGAGGCTTCCGTCGAGGCGCAGGCGGAAGCCGACTCCGAGACGGACCTCCCCGAGGACACGGACGCCGACGCCGATGCAGATGCCGACACCGACGCCGAGCCGAGCGAGGCCCTGGAGACCGGCGCCGCCCCCGCTGCCGGCGCCGACCGTGAGGCCACCCCGTTCGTCCCCGAGCCCAGGCTCGCCGCGAAGCCGGCCCCCAGGGCCGCCTTCCTGAAGCAGGAGACTCGGCGGACGCCGGAGCCGGAAGCGCCGGCGACGGCGGCACCCGGTGACACCGGCGGGAACGACACGGAGGCCGGACAGGAGGACGAGGCGCGGGGGAAGCCCGAGGCGGTCGACGGGCATCAGCGCGCGGCCGCCACCCCTCCGGCCCGCAGCACCGCGCAGCCCGTGCAGCAGCCCTCCGGGCACTTCATCGCGCCGACCGCCGTGGCCGTCGTACCGGGAACGCCCGCGCGGCGCCCGATGGTCGAGGGCGGCTTCGACTTCTTCGGTACGCAGCAGGAGACGGGGGACCCGCTGGAGTCGGTCCAGAACGAGGACCTCGCCGACGTCGTCGGCCAGGAGGCCCTCGCGCTCCACAAGGCCGAGTCCGAGACGCAGTTCAAGCCGGCGACCGAACAGGCGCGGGGCGTCGGCCAGGTCATCGACCTGACGGCCCACGACGAGACGGAGCACATCGACGTGGAGGGCCTGCGCAGCGCGGTGTCCTGACCGACTCGGGCACCGATGCCGACACGGGCACCGACACCGACACGGGCATCGGCACCCGCGCGACCCACGGCCGGCGACACCTGTCGCCGGCTTCGTCGTGTCCGCCCCGCCTCACGCCATCCAGCGGTCCGGCCGGGCCACCCGCCGCCCGGTCCGGGACCGTTCCGACTGTTCGCGCAGCAGGTCCCGCGCCTCCGCGGAGTCGCGCAGGCGTGCCGTCACCGTCTTGTTCGCGCCCGTGTCCACATGCACGTCGGCGAGAGAGCGGGCCCGTTTCCAGGGGCCCTGCGTCAGCCGGACGCTCTGCACCTTCGCGTGCGGCACCAGCGTGAGGCTGCGCCGGAGCAGGCCGTGCCGGGTGACGAACACCGCGTCCGTGGTGGTGAAGCCGTACGCCCGCCACCACAGGGGCACGCAGAACCGGGCGCGTCGCGGCGGGCGGGCCAGCGCGGCCGGAGCCGGCACGGCCACCCCGGGCAGCACGCGCGCGACGACCGCCTCGGCGATCTCCCGCGGCGCGACCGGCACCAGCACGGAGTTGGACGACCCGGCCACGTCGAGTTCGACCCGCACCCAGCCGCGCCGCCGCCACAGCAGCGGCTCCACGAGACGTACGGTCTGCACGCGGCCGGGCGGCACGGTCTCGTGGGTGCGGTCCAGCAGCCCGTGGTCGATGCGCAGCCCGTCGGGGGACTCGCCGACCGCCCAGTCGTACTCCGCCACGAACCGTCCCACGCTGCTCGCCCCCGCCGCGCCGAGCAGCGGCAGGCCGGTGGCGAGGACCGTCCACAGGCTGTGGGTGGCCAGCCACAGCAGCGGCGGTACGACGAGCGCGGCGGCCAGGGAGCCCCAGGTCGCGCCGGTCAGCACCAGCGAGACGGCGAGGACGCCCGGCGGCACGTGCAGCAGCTGCCGGGACGGTGCCTCGCCGACCTCGTGTGCCGTCTCGGGTGCGAAACCGGCCGCCCGCGCGAGCAGTTCGGCGCGCAGCGCGCGGGCCTCGCCCTCGCCGAGGAAGGCGAGTTCGTCCTTCTTGTCCACGCCGACGACGTCGAGTTTGAGTTTGGCGACGCCCGCTACCCGGGCGAGCAGCGGCTGGGTGACGTCGACGGCCTGGATGCGTTCCAGCCGGATGTGCGCGGTGCGCCGGAACAACAGCCCGGTGCGGATGCGCAGTTCGGAGTCCGTCACCGCGAAGTGGGTGAACCACCAGGTCAGGAAGCCGTAGAGGGCGGCGGCCGGGACGATCGCGGCGAGTGCGATCAGGAGGGTGGTGGTCGTCAGCCGGGTGAGCTGGCGCTGCGCCTGGTCGGGGTCGTGCACGGCCCAGCCGGCGATCACCGCGATCGGCGCCCAGGCCCGCCTGAGCGGTGTGACGGGGTGCAGCCGCCGCTCGGTGACGGGCGGCTTCTCGCGTATGCCGCCGTCGACGTCCGGCGCGGTCACAGGCCGGCCGATCGGGCCTCGCCGAGTTCGGTGAGCCGGTCGCGCAACCGTTCCGCCTCGGCCGGGTCCAGGCCGGGGATGGTCGCGTCGCTCGCCGCGGCGGCCGTGTGCAGTTGCACGCTGGCCAGCCCGAAGTGCCGTTCGACGGGCCCGGAGGTGACCTCGACCAGCTGCATCCGGCCGTACGGCACGACGGTCTCCTCACGCCACAGCACACCCCGGCTGATCAGCAGGTCGTCGGCCCGTTCGGCGTACCGCCAGGAACGCCAGTTGCGGCCCAGCAGGACCCAGCCCCAGGCGGCGAGCGCGAGCGGCAGCAGCGCGAGGGCGGCCCAGGCGGGCCCGGCCGTCAGGCCGAGCAGCACCGCCAGGCCGACGGCGAGCAGGCCCAGCCACACCACCAGCAGCAGCCGTCGCATCCGCAGCAGCCCCGGTGGCAGCCCGGTCCATGCCGGCTCGCCCTCCGCCGCCCCCGCCGTCCCCACCGATCCCGCATGCCCCGTGTCGTGCGGGCTCCCCGTCTCCATGGGCCAAGCGTACGTAGGGGAGACTGTCCGCATGACTCCTACGACGGAGACCACGGTCGGCATCGGCGGTGCCGCGGAGAGCACCGACATGGTGCTCAACATCGGTCCCCAGCATCCGTCCACGCACGGGGTGCTGCGGCTGCGGCTGGTCCTGGACGGCGAGCGCATCATGCACGCGGAGCCGGTGATCGGCTATATGCACCGCGGCGCGGAGAAGCTGTTCGAGGCCCGTGACTACCGGCAGATCATCATGCTGGCCAACCGGCACGACTGGCTGTCGGCCTTCTCCAACGAGCTGGGCGTGGTCCTGGCCGTGGAGCGCATGCTCGGCATGGAGGTCCCCGCGCGCGCGGTGTGGACGCGCACGCTGCTCGCGGAGCTCAACCGGGTGCTGAACCACCTGATGTTCCTCGGCTCGTATCCGCTGGAACTCGGCGGGATCACCCCGGTCTTCTACGCGTTCCGGGAGCGCGAGACGCTCCAGAACGTCATGGAGGAGGTCTCCGGCGGCCGGATGCACTACATGTTCAACCGCGTCGGCGGCCTCAAGGAGGACCTCCCGGCCGGCTGGGCGACCCGCGCGCGCGGGGCCGTCGCCGAGGTCCGCTCGCGCATGGACGTGTACGACGACCTGGTGCTCGGCAACGAGATCTTCCGGGGGCGCACGCGGGGCGTGGGCGTGCTCACCCCGGCGGCCGTGCACGCGTACGGCGTGAGCGGACCCATCGCGCGCGGCTCCGGCGTCGACTTCGACCTGCGCAGGGACGAGCCGTACCTCGCCTACGGGGAGCTGCAGGACACCCTGGAGGTCGTCACCCGGCAGGAGGGCGACTGCCTCGCCCGCTTCGAGGTGCTGCTGCGGCAGACCCACAACGCCCTCGACCTCGCCGACGCCTGTCTCGACCGGCTCGCCGAACTGCCGCCCGGGCCGATCAACCAGCGGTTGCCCAAGGTGCTGAAGGCGCCCGAGGGCCACACCTACGCGTGGACCGAGAACCCCCTCGGCATCAACGGCTACTACCTGGTCAGCAGGGGCGAGAAGACCCCGTACCGGCTGAAGCTGCGCTCGGCGTCGTACAACAACATCCAGGCGCTCGCGGAGCTGCTGCCGGGGACGCTGGTGGCGGACATGGTGGCGATCCTCGGCTCCCTGTTCTTCGTCGTCGGGGACATCGACAAGTAGGTCAGTCCGGCGGGCCGAGCGGGTCCGGGACACCGGCCGGCTGGAGCAGCCAGCCGAAGTCGCCGAGCCCGCCCGGCGCGGTGAGCTCCGCCGCCTCGCCGGCGCTCGCCAGGGCGCGCACGTAGGCGGCGGGGTCGCTGGACGCGAGCGTGAGCGGGGGGCGTGCGCCGTTGATGCCCAGGGCGCGCAGCGCCTCGCGCTGCGGCAGCAGGCGTGCGCCGGGGAGCGCGCAGGCGTCCAGGGCGACATGCGCCGTGATGTCGCACGACCCGTCCGGCACGGGTGCCGTCTCACGGCCCTCCCGGAAGCCGGTCAGGGTTCCGAAGGGGGGTCGCGCGTCCGCGGTGTGCCCGTAGTCGACGGCGACCGCGAGTCCCCGGTCCACGCGGGTGACCGCGTCCGCCCAGGCCAGGTCTCTCGGCCGGCCGATCTCCGCCCGCAGTCCCTCCTCGGCCGGCAGCGGCCACCAGCGGGCGAGCCACTGCGCGTCCGCGCCGGCGACGGGCTCCCCGAGCCGTTCGACGCCGTCCGCCCGCACCAGCACCAGACGTGCCGCGCCCGCGTCGTCCACCTCCGCCACCTCGACCGGCACGTTGTCCAGCCACTCGTTGGCGAACAGCAGGCCCGTGACGCCCCGCGGGGGCTCGGCCCGCCACTCGATCCGGTCGTCGAGGTGCGGCGGCCGGCCGGCGACCTCGACGGCGTACGCGCGCGTACGGCGGGCCACACCGGCCGGCAGCGCGGCGAGGACACCGGTGACCAACTCCCCGCGCCCCGCCGCCATGTCGACGAAGTCGAGGACGTCGGGGCCGCCCAGCGCGTCGTCCACGCGGCACAGCAGCCGCGCCACCGCCCCGGCGAACAGGGGCGAGGCGTGCACCGACGTACGGAAGTGCCCGGCCGGCCCCTCGGGCCTGCGGTAGAAGCCGTCCGGCCCGTACAGCGCGGTTTCGGCCGCCGCCCGCCGGCCCCGCCACTCACCCCTCACCTCTGCAGCCACGCGTTCAGGTTAGGCGTACAGGGGAGCGCTCCCTCCACCTTGCGGAGTACGCGCGCCCGATGCGGATCGACCCTCCGGTTGACCCCTGCACGCATCTCGCTTCCCTACTCTGGGTTACGTGCAACGCCTCTACGACTTCCTCCGCAGGCACCCGGCATGGGTCGACGGCTTCTGGGCCGCCGTCCTGTTCGGGATCTCCGTCGTCAGCGGGGCAGCCCGTCACACGGGCGCGGGCACGGAATCCCTGGCCGTCATCGTCCCGATCGCGTTCCTGCTGAGCGCGGTCGTCGCGTTCCGCCGGCGCATGCCGGAGAAGATGCTGCTGCTCGCCATAGCCCTCGGCGCCGCGCAGCTCGCGCTGGACGCGGCGGTGACCGCCGCCGACTTCGCCATGCTGGTGATCGTCTACACGGTGGCCGCGACCGGTGCCCGCTGGGCCTCCAGGCTCGCGCTGACCACGGGTCTGTGCGCCGCCCCGCTGGCCCAGCTGCGCTGGCCGAACCACGAGACGTCGGTCCTCGGCAACGTCGCCATAATGATCTTCCAGACGGTGCCGTTCGCGTTGGCCTGGGTGCTCGGCGACTCGATCCGCACCCGCCGCGCCTACTTCGCGCAGCTGGAGGAGCGGGCGGCCCGGCTGGAGAAGGAGCGCGAGGCGCAGGCCAAGGTCGCCGTCGCCGCCGAACGCGCCCGGATCGCCCGTGAACTGCACGACGTGGTCGCGCACAACGTGTCGGTCATGGTGGTGCAGGCCGACGGCGCCGCCTACGTCCTGGACGCCGCGCCCGACCAGGCGAAGAAGGCCCTGGAGACCATCTCCTCCACCGGCCGCCAGGCCCTCGCCGAGATGCGCCGCCTGCTCGGCGTGCTGCGCACCGGGGAGCACCGGGAGGGCGGCGAGTACGTCCCGCAGCCCGACGTGGAGCAGATCGACGACCTCGTCCAGCAGTGCCGGGGGTCCGGCCTGCCCGTCGACTTCAAGGTCGAGGGCACGCCGCGCCCGCTGCCCAGCGGCGTCGAGCTCACCGCGTACCGCATCGTGCAGGAGGCGCTGACCAACACGCGCAAGCACGGCGGTCCGAACGCGGGCGCCAGCGTACGGCTGGTCTACTTCGACGACGGGCTGGGCCTGCTCGTCGAGGACGACGGCAAGGGCGCCCCGCACGAGCTGTACGAGGAGGGTGGCGCCGACGGCCGGGGCCACGGCCTGATCGGCATGCGCGAGCGCGTCGGCATGGTCGGCGGCACCCTGGACGCGGGGCCCCGGCCGGGCGGAGGATTCCGGATCAGCGCCCTGCTCCCGCTCAAACCCGCGCACTGACGCCACCCGGCGCCCGCGCCCGCCCCGCACCTGCCAGGCCCCACGGAAACGGAAGAAGACCCGATGACGATCCGCGTGATGCTCGTCGACGACCAGGTGCTGCTGCGCACCGGGTTCCGGATGGTGCTCGACGCCCAGCCGGACATGGAGGTCGTCGCCGAGGCGGGCGACGGTGTCGAGGCCCTCCAGGTGCTGCGCGCGACCTCCGTCGACGTCGTCCTGATGGACGTGCGCATGCCGAAGCTGGACGGCGTGGAGACCACCCGCCGCATCTGCTCGGAGGACAACCCGCCGAAGGTGCTGATCCTGACCACCTTCGACCTCGACGAGTACGCCTTCTCCGGACTGAAGGCGGGCGCCTCCGGCTTCATGCTCAAGGACGTGCCGCCCGGCGAACTCCTCACCGCCATCCGCTCCGTGCACAGCGGCGACGCGGTCGTGGCCCCGTCGACGACCCGGCGCCTCCTGGACCGGTTCGCGCCCATGCTGCCCTCCGCCGGCAAGAAGGACCGGCACGAGGGCCTGGAGCGGCTCACCGAACGCGAGCGCGAGGTCATGGTCCTGGTCGCCCAGGGACTGTCCAACGGCGAGATCGCCGCCCGCCTGGTGCTGTCCGAGGCCACGGTCAAGACCCACGTCGGCCGCATCCTGACCAAACTGGGCCTGCGCGACCGGGTGCAGGTCGTGGTCCTGGCGTACGAGACGGGACTGGTCCGGGCGGGCGGCCACGGCTGAACGCGCGAAACGCGACCCGCGAGGGCGGACAGGTCCTAGGGTCTGCGCATGCTCCTGTGGATCAACGGCCCCCACGGGGGCGGCAAGACACAGACCGCACACGAGATCCGGCGGCGCCTGCCCGGCAGCGTGATCTGCGACCCCGAGCAGGTCGGGTTCGGTCTGCACCGCATGCTGCCGCCCGGACTGCGCGGTGACTTCCAGGACTTGGCGTCCTGGCGGCAGGGCGTCGTCGAGGTCCTGGATCTCACCCTCACCGCGCACACCGGCGTCGTGATCGTCCCGATGACGGTCACCGACTCCGGCCACTTCGCCGAGACCGTCGGTCGGCTGCGCGAACTCGACCACGACGTACGGCACTTCACCCTGCTGGCGCGGCGCGAGACCGTCCTGAAGCGGTTGGGTGAGCGCCGTTTCGGACACCTCCTCCAGTACGTCGCCGGGAAGAACGCCTCCGCGCGCGCGGAGGGCTGGGCCGTGCGGCGGCTCGACCACTGCCTGGAGCGGCTGCGGGAGCCGGAGTTCGCCGAGCAACTGTGGACGGACGACTCGACCGTGCCCAAGACCGCGGACCGCGTCGCCGTCCTGGCCGGGCTGCGGCTGGAGCCGAACACCGAGGGCGCGGTGCGGACGCGGCTGCGGCAGACGGGGGTCGGTCTGAGGAGCATCCGGTTCGACTGACCGCCCCCGGCGTGCCTACCGGAGGATCCCCTCCAGGAAGTCGCTGCCCAGGCGGGCCACCACCGTCACGTCAAGCTGGTGCAGGACGTAGCGGCCGCGGCGGCGGGTGGTGACCAGGCCGGCCTTCTTCAGGACGCCCAGGTGCCGGGATATCTCCGGCGCGGTCATGCCGTGGACCTGGGTCAGCTCGCCCGTGGTGAAGGCGCTGCGGGCCAGGCTGCGGCACAGCCGCATCCGCACCGGGTGGGACAGGGCCGACATCCGCAGGGTCAGCTGTTCCACCGAGGGCGGGGCGGTGAGCTCCGCGGAGGCGACCGGGTAGTGCAGCACGGGCTGCCAGCCGTACCGGTGCAGGACCATCAGGTGCGGCCGGCCCAGGCTGGTGGGGACGAGCAGGAGGCCGCCGTCCGCCGTCGCCGTACGGCCGTCACCGAGCTTGTCGACGGTGATCCGCGCGGCGCTCTCGTCGAGGGTGACCGCCGGGGACACCGCGGCCAGCGCCTCGGCCAGGCCCTTGCGCCGCAGCAGCTCCGACTTGTGGCGGGCGTCCGCCGTGAGCTGCTGCCGCAGCCGCGCCCAGGTCTCCGCGAAGAAGGCCTCCTCGCAGTCCTCCAGGAACTGCCGCAGCCAGGCCCGGATCCGCGGCGGGTCGGCCAGCAGCCGCTCACTGAAGCGCAGCTGCTGCGGTCCGCGCGCGGCGGCCAGCTCCAGCGCCCGGCGCCGCGACCCGGGGTCGGCGAGCGCGGCCGGGCCGTGCGCGCTGTAGGGGAGGGCGCAGGTGAACTCCAGGGCCGCGTCCACGAACTGTTCGTCCGTGAGCTTGTCCAGCAGGTCCAATTCCTCGGCGAGCGTGGCGCCGGGCCGTGTGGCGCGGCCCGGGACGCCGGCGGACGGCAGGAACAGGTCCGAGAACGTCGACCGCCACAGGAAGTCCGCCTCGCACATCCGGTCCGCGAGGTGCGAGTCGAGCCGGGCGGTCACGCCCGTGGCCCAGCCCTGGAGCCCCGGATGGTGACCGGACTCGGAGAGCGCGTGCAGGGCCATGCCGAGCTCGGCCAGGGGGGAGGGCACGACGGCGACCCGCTCCTGCCGCAGCCCCGCGATGTCGATGCGCACGCCCATGCCCTCATGGTGCACTCCGCCACTGACAGCGCGGCCGGCGACCGACGGCCGCCGCCCGCGCCGCCTCCCCTGTGAGACGCGTCACGCGGCGGTCAGGCCGTGCCGCTCTCCTCGGCCAGCCGGGAGCCGAACTCCGCGGCGGCGGCCCGCACGTCGTCGGCCGTCCACTCCAGGGCGGCCTCCCGGACGTAGACCTCCGTCGCGCTCAGGCCCGGTCCCTTGCGGTCCCAGGCGTTGGCGAACAGCACGGCGCCCGTCTCCTCGGCCTGCCGGATCGCGGCCTCGGAGACCACGTCGACGTCGTACGGCAGCCAGACCTGGAAGTCGTGGGTGTGCGGCACCTCGGGGTGCACGCGCGCCCACGGCACCCCGGCCGCCGCGAGGCCCTCGCGCAGCGCGGCGGCCACCACGCGCGCCTGCGCCACGTACGCGGGCAGGAGCGGCAGCTGCCGCTCCAGGCCGACGAGCGCCGACAGCGCGGTGGGGAACTGCTGGAACACGGCACCGCCGTAGCGGTGCCGCCAGACCTTCAGCTCCTCGACGAGCGTCCTGGGCCCGGCCACGGCCGCTCCGCCGAACGCCTCCAGGGACTTGTAGAACGACACGTAGACGCTGTCCGCCAGGTCCGCGATCTCGGCCAGGGAGCGGTCGAAGTGGACGGTGGTCTCCCACAGGCGCGCGCCGTCGAAGTGCACCACCGCGTCGCGCTCGCGCGCCGCCTCCACGAGCTCGGTCAGCTCCTCCCAGGACGGCAGCACGAAACCGGCGTCCCTGAGCGGCAGTTCGAGCATCAACGCCCCGAACGGCTCCTCGAGGCCGCGCACCTCGGCGGCGGTCGGCTGCCGCGCCTCGCTCGTCACCGTGACCGGGCGCAGGCCGCTGACCTGGCTGAACGCATCGCGCTCATGCACCTCGGGGTGGGCCAGCGCGTGCAGGGCGACGGCCCGGTCACCGGTACGGCCCGCCCAGCAGCGCAGGGCCACCTGCTGGGCCATGGTGCCCGTGGGGAAGAACGCGGCGGCCTCCTTGCCGAGCAGCCCGGCGACCTTCTCCTCCAGTGCCTCGACGACGCCGTTGCCGTAGATGTCCGAGGTCTCGTCCAGGTCGTGCACGTCCGCCGCGGCGTCCAGCAGGGCAAGCCGGTCCCGGAGGGAGCCGAGGAAGCCGAGGCGCGCGAGCGCCCGGTCCGCGCCGCGGGTGGCGGCGATGCGCCGCTCCCGCCGCCGACGGAGCCGCTCCTCCTCGGCTTCCGGCCCGGACGGCCCGCCGCCGGCCACCGGTCCGGGCCCTTCCGCGTCGGTTTCCGGCCGGGGCTGCTGCTGGGCCTCCGCTCCGGACGGCCCGTCGCCCGCCTCCCGTCCCGGTCGGTCCTCGTCGGACTCCCGTGCGGGCGATCGCTCGTCCCGGTCCTGCCACGCCGTATCGCTCATCCCCGGATCATGCCGTCCGCCGGCCCGCGGGGCACCCGCATTTCCCGCCGGCCCACCGCCCGCGCGCGGTGCGCGGAAACCCACAGCCTGTGGACAACCCGGCGCCCCCGGAACCAATCGCGTTAACATGACGAGAAATCGTCCGGTACCCAGAGCGGACTGGAACGGGAAGGCCGCCGTCGCGTGAGTACAGTCCACCAGCCAGACCCCAGGGACCGCCCCGCGCGGCTCACCGTCGGCGTCGTCGGCGCCGGCCGCGTGGGCCCCGCGCTGGCCGCCTCGCTCCAGCTCGCCGGGCACCGCCCGGTGGCCGTCTCCGGAGTCTCCGACGCCTCCAGACGCCGCGCCGCGCACCTGCTGCCCGACGTACCTCTGGTGCCGCCCGCCGAGGTCCTGCGCCGCGCCGACCTGGTGCTGCTGACGGTCCCGGACGACGCGCTGCCGGGCCTGGTCGAGGGCCTCGCGGAAACCGGCGCCGTGCGGCCCGGCCAACTGCTGGTGCACACCTCCGGGCGCTACGGCGCCAAGGTCCTCGACCCCGCCCTGCGCGCGGGCGCGCTGCCGCTGGCGCTGCACCCGGCGATGACCTTCACCGGCACCGCCGTGGACGTCCAGCGCCTGGCCGGCTGCTCCTTCGGCGTCACCGCGCCCGACGAACTGCGGCTGGCCGCCGAGGCCCTGGTCATCGAGATGGGCGGCGAACCCGAGTGGATCGCCGAGCAGAACCGCCCGCTCTACCACGCGGCGCTCGCCCTGGGCGCCAACCACCTGGTGACGCTCGTGGCCCAGTCCATGGAGCTGCTGCGCGCGGCCGGAGTCGAGGCCCCGGACCGGATGCTCGGCCCGCTGCTCGGCGCCGCCCTCGACAACGCCCTGCGCTCCGGCGACGCGGCGCTGACCGGCCCCGTCGCGCGCGGGGACGCCGGCACGGTCGCCGCGCACGTCGCGGAGCTGCGCGCGCACGCCCCGCAGACCGTCGCCGGGTACCTCGCGATGGCCCGCGCGACCGCCGACCGGGCGCTGGCCCACGGCCTGCTGAAACCGGAACTCGCCGAGGACCTCCTCGGAGTACTCGCCGACGGAGCCGGCTCCGCCGGGACCGACGGCGCCGAGGGAGACGCCCGATGACCACCACCCTGCTGCGCACCGCCGACGAACTGCACGCACGCGCGCGCCGGGGCCGGCGGGCCGTCGTGATGACCATGGGCGCCCTGCACGAGGGCCACGCCACCCTGATCCGCACCGCGCGCGGGATCGCGGGCCCGGACGGCGAGGTCGTCGTCACCGTCTTCGTGAACCCCCTCCAGTTCGGCGCGGGCGAGGACCTCGACCGTTACCCGCGCACCCTGGACGCCGACCTCAAGATCGCCGAGGCGGCCGGCGCGGACGCCGTGTTCGCCCCGTCCGTGGAGCAGGTCTACCCGGGTGGCGAACCCCAGGTCCGCGTCACGGCGGGACCCATGGGCGGGCGCCTGGAGGGTGCCGCGCGTCCCGGGCACTTCGACGGCATGCTCACCGTCGTCGCGAAGCTGCTGCACCTCACGCGCCCCGACCTCGCCCTGTACGGGCAGAAGGACGCCCAGCAGCTCGCCCTGATCCGCCGGATGGTCCGCGACCTGAACTTCGGCGTCGAGATCGTCGGCGTGCCCACGGTCCGGGAGGACGACGGCCTCGCCCTGTCCAGCCGCAACCGGTACCTCTCGGCCCAGGCGCGGCGCACCGCCCTCGCCCTGTCCCAGGCCCTGTTCGCGGGCGCCGACCGGCACGCCGCCCAGGAGGCGCTGCGCGCACGGGCACGCGAGGTGCCCGCCACACGCGCGCGCGCCGAGGCGCTCAGCGCCATCGGGGAGTCCCGCGCGGCCGCCGACGCGCACGCCGTCGCGCAGGCGTCCCCTGGTGGCCCGGCGGCCGTCCGCGCGGCCGCCCGCCTGGTCCTCGACGAGGCCGCCCGGCTGGATCCGCCCCTCGACCTGGACTACCTGGCTCTCGTCGACCCGTCCGACTTCACGGACATCGCGGACGACTTCACCGGCGAGGCCGTCCTCGCCGTCGCGGCCCGGGTCGGGACGACCCGGCTGATCGACAACATCCCCCTCACCTTCGGAGCCGCCTCGTGACCAGCACAGGCATACGACTGCACGCGCCCGCGCCCGGCTGGAACATCACCGCGGACGTGGTGGTCGTCGGCTCCGGGGTCGCCGGGCTGACCGCCGCCCTGCGCTGCGAGGCCGCCGGCCTGACGACCGTCGTGGTCACCAAGGCCCGCCTGGACGACGGCTCCACCCGCTGGGCGCAGGGCGGGATCGCAGCGGCCCTCGGCGACGGCGACACGCCGGAACAGCACCTGGACGACACGCTGGTGGCGGGCGTGGGCCTGTGCGACGAGGAGGCGGTACGGCTCCTGGTCACCGAGGGTCCCGGCGCCGTACGCCGGCTGATCGAGACCGGTGCCCACTTCGACGAGTCCTCCGAGGGCGGCCTCGAACTCACCCGCGAGGGCGGCCACCACCGGCGCCGCATCGCGCACGCGGGCGGCGACGCGACCGGCGCCGAGATCTCCCGCGCCCTCGTCGAGGCCTGCCACGCGCGCGGCATGCGGACCATCGAGAACGCACTCGTCCTGGACCTGCTCACGGACGCCGAGGGCCGCACCGCGGGCGTGAGCCTGCACGTCATGGGCGAGGGCCAGCACGACGGCGTGGGCGCCGTGCACGCGCCCGCCGTGGTCCTCGCGACCGGCGGCATGGGCCAGGTCTTCTCGGCCACCACCAACCCGTCCGTGTCCACGGGTGACGGCGTGGCTCTCGCCCTGCGCGCCGGTGCGGAGGTCTCCGACCTGGAGTTCGTGCAGTTCCACCCGACCGTGCTGTTCCTCGGCGCGGACGCGGAGGGCCAGCAGCCCCTGGTCTCCGAGGCGGTCCGCGGCGAGGGCGCCCACCTGGTCGACGCCGACGGCGTGCGCTTCATGGCCGGGCAGCACGAGCTGGCCGAACTGGCGCCCCGGGACATCGTCGCCAAGGGCATCATGCGCCGCATGCAGGAGCAGGACGCCGAGCACATGTTCCTCGACGCCCGGCACTTCGGCGCCGACATGTGGGAGCACCGCTTCCCGACCATCCTCGCCGCCTGCCGCACGCACGGCATCGACCCGGTCACCGAGCCCATCCCGATCGCCCCGGCGGCCCACTACGCCTCCGGGGGCGTGCGCACCGACTCCCGCGGCCGCACCACCGTCCCCGGCCTCTACGCGTGCGGTGAGGTCGCCTGCACGGGCGTGCACGGCGCGAACCGGCTCGCCTCCAACTCCCTCCTCGAGGGCCTGGTGTACGCCGAGCGCATCTCCGCGGACATCGCGGCGAGCCGGGCCGGCGACGGCCTGCGCGCGCGGGTGCCCGAGCCGGTGCCGCACCCCGGCCGGCCCGCGCACCCGCTGCTCGCGTCCGAGGCCCGCTTCACGATCCAGCGGATCATGACGGACGGCGCGGGCGTCCTGCGCTCGGCCGCCTCGCTGGAGGCCGCCGCGAGCCGGCTCCAGCGGCTGCACAGCGACGCGCGTGACGCCCTCGACGAGAACGGCAAGACCGCGGAGCCGGGTGTCGACACCTGGGAGGCCACCAACCTGCTGTGCGTGGCCCGCGTCCTGGTCGCCGCCGCGCTCCAGCGCGAGGAGACACGCGGCTGCCACTGGCGTGAGGACCGGCCCGACCGGGACGACCGGGCATGGCGCCGCCACATCGTCGTACGGCTGAATCCGGACCGCACGCTCGCCGTACGCACCACCGATACCGCAGACTTCCCCCCGACCCGGCAGCACCGGCAGCCTCTTCAGGAGCAGTGACAGCAGTGAGCACCCCCGACCTCCCCCTCGTGTCGAACGGCGGCTGCGGCGACGGCTGCGCCTGTGGCGGCGCGGACGCCGGCGAGGAATACCTGGAGTGCGGGCTCGACCCCGCGCTCGCCCAGCTCCTGGCCGACGCGGGCCTCGACCCCGTGGAGGTCGAGGACATCGCGAACGTCGCCATCCAGGAGGACCTCGACCACGGGGTGGACGTGACGACGGTCGCGACCATCCCCGAGGACGCGGTCGCCACCGCCGACTTCACCGCGCGCGAGGCGGGCGTCGTGGCGGGCCTGCGGGTCGCCGAAGCCGTGCTCTCCGTGGTCTGCACCGACGAGCTGGAGGTCGAGCGGCACGTCGAGGACGGCGACCGCGTGACGGAGGGGCAGCGGCTGCTGTCGGTCACCACGCGCACGCGTGACCTGCTGACCGCCGAGCGCAGCGCCCTGAACCTGCTGTGCCGCCTGTCGGGCGTCGCGACCGCCACGCGCGCGTGGGCGGACACCCTGGAGGGCACCGGCGCCCGGGTGCGGGACACCCGCAAGACGACGCCCGGTCTGCGCTCCCTGGAGAAGTACGCGGTCCGCTGCGGCGGCGGCGTCAACCACCGCATGTCGCTGTCGGACGCGGCCCTGGTCAAGGACAACCACGTGGTCGCCGCGGGCGGGGTGGCCCAGGCGTTCAAGGCCGTGCGCGAGGCGTTCCCGGACGTGCCGATCGAGGTCGAGGTCGACACGCTGCACCAGCTGCGCGAGGTGGTGGACGCGGGGGCCGACCTGATCCTGCTGGACAACTTCACGCCGGCCGAGTGCGAGGAGGCGGTCGCCCTCGTCCATGGCCGCGCCGCCCTGGAGGCCTCCGGCCGGCTCACCCTGGACAACGCCAGGGCGTACGCGGAGACGGGCGTGGACTACCTCGCCGTCGGCGCGCTGACCCACTCCGCGCCGATCCTGGACATCGGCCTCGATCTGCGCGAGGCGGAGTAAGGCCATGCTCCTGACGATCGACGTCGGCAACACGCACACCGTCCTGGGACTGTTCGACGGCGAGGACATCGTCGAGCACTGGCGCATCTCCACGGACGCGCGCCGCACGGCCGACGAACTGGCCGTGCTGCTGCAGGGCCTGATGGGCATGCACCCGCTCCTCGGCGACGAGCTCGGTGACGGCATCGACGGCATCGCGATCTGCGCGACCGTGCCGTCCGTGCTGCACGAGCTGCGCGAGGTGACCCGCCGCTACTACGGCGACGTGCCGGCGGTCCTGGTCGAGCCGGGCGTCAAGACGGGCGTGCCGATCCTCACCGACAACCCGAAGGAGGTCGGCGCGGACCGGATCATCAACGCGGTCGCCGCCGTCGAGCTCTTCGGCGGCCCGGCGATCGTGGTCGACTTCGGTACGGCGACGACGTTCGACGCGGTCAGCGCGCGCGGGGAGTACGTCGGCGGGGTCATCGCCCCCGGCATCGAGATCTCCGTCGAGGCGCTGGGCGTCAAGGGCGCCCAACTGCGGAAGATCGAGGTGGCGCGGCCGCGGAGCGTGATCGGCAAGAACACGGTCGAGGCGATGCAGTCGGGCATCGTCTACGGCTTCGCCGGCCAGGTGGACGGCGTCGTGCAGCGGATGGCGCGGGAGCTGGCCCAGGACCCCGAAGAGGTGACGGTGATCGCCACGGGCGGGCTGGCGCCCATGGTGCTGGGCGAGTCCTCGGTCATCGACGAGCACGAACCGTGGCTGACCCTGGTGGGCCTGCGACTGGTCTACGAACGGAACGTGGCCCGCATGTGAGCGGCGCGGCCGGCTCGGCGCCCGCCCCGCCCACCGGTGCGCGCGGGGCGGGCGGCCCGGGTGACCGCACCCGCTCACCCCGGCGCGTCGCCAGCGGCGGCACCCGCTCACCCGGCCGCCGGGCGCGCGTCCGCCCGCGCCTCCACCCGGGTGGCCCCACCACGCCACACCAGCCCGTTATGTCGAATTTGTCTGATTAGCGCGTACTGTCGCCGCATGCCCACGCCATACGGATCCCGCGGCGGCATGGCGTTCAGTGCGGAGGAGCTGCGTGTGCTCCGCCGCGCTCTCGCCCTCGCCCTCCAGCCCAGCCCCGCCCCGGCCGAGGACGTCCAGGACTGTCTCCGGCTCGCCGAGTCCCTCGACGAGGCGCTGCGGGAGGGCGCCCGGCTGCGGGCCTTCCTGGTGGCCGACCTCGTCCGCTACCGCGCCGCCCTGCCGGGCACCGCGGCCGGCTACCTCGCGCTCCTCGACGAGGTCCTCGGCGCCGGACACCGCCCGGACGCCGACGACCTCGCCGCGTTGCGGGCCCTGCGCGGCAGCCCCGTGGCGGCGGCGCTCCTCGAACGCTGCCAGGGGCCGGCAGAACAGGACGTACGGGCCCGCCTCGCGCGCCGGGCCGCGCCCGCCGCCCTCGCGGCCGTCCCGGCGGTTCCCGCCTCCCGTACGCGCCTGCTGGCCCTGCCCGGCGGCCGCTCGGGCGGGTCGGGCGGCCAGGACCCCGCCCGGCGGCCCGAGAAGAAGCCCGCCGAGAGGCCGGCCCCCCGGCCCGCCCCCGACGCCCCCCGGCCGCCGCGTCCCATCCCGACCCCGGGCGAGGTCTTCCCCCGCCGCAAGCCGGCCCCGCCGCCGGCGAACCCGCCGCACCAGCTCACCGCCGTCTGAGGGGCCCGCGCCCGCCTGCAGCAGCTTCCGGCCCGTTTCGCCCCACCCCGCCCCGCCCGCCTTCGGGGCCGTGGCTACTCTGGACGCATGGACTACGTCTCCGCGCTCGTGCCTCCGGTGGTCATGGCCGTCTTCTTCATCGGGCTCATCCGGGTCATCGTGAAGACCCAGGGCGGGGCCAACAAGGCCAAGGAGGACGCGGCCGTCGACGCCGCCCTCGCGCGCGCGGAGGGCGCCCGCCAGGCCTCGGCGCCCACCGACGCCTGAACCCGCCGCACCTCGCAGGGCGTACGACTTCCCCGTCGTACGCCCTTTTTGTCATCTTTGCCGGTGAAAGCGCACGTCCGGCAGGTCAATACCCGGATCTCCCACTATTGTGCTGAGCTGTGCCTCGCCCATTGGGAGAACTCGAAGACTCGGTCATGACGCGGGTGTGGAAGTGGAACCGCCCGGTGACCGTTCGGGAAGTCCTGGAAGACCTTCGGCAGGAACGGTCCATCGCCTACACCACGGTGATGACCGTTTTGGACAATCTCCATCAGAAGGGCTGGGTGCGCCGTGAGGCGGAAGGCCGGGCCTATCGATATGAGGCGGTCTCCACACGGGCCGCCTACGCCGCCGCCCTGATGAACGACGCCTGGTCGCAGAGCGACAACCCCGCCGCCGCTCTCGTCGCGTTCTTCGGGATGATGAGCGAGGAACAGCGACATGCCCTGCGGGACGCCGTACGGATCGTCCAGGGGCCGGAAACTCCCGAACCCGCCCCGGATACGGCACCCGATACCGGCGGCGAGAACCCCGGCTCGGCACCGGGGGCCGGCGGGCGATAGCGTCCGCTCATGTCAGCAGAGCGCCCCGAAGTCACCTCGAAAGCCATCACCGTCCGGCGGGCCCGAACCAGCGATGTCCCGGCTGTGCGCCGTCTCCTCGATGCCTACGTCCGTGACCGCATCCTGCTCGACAAAGCCACCGTGACGCTTTACGAGGACATCCAGGAGTTCTGGGTCGCCGAACGGGACGACAACGCGGAGGTCGTCGGCTGCGGGGCTCTGCACGTGATGTGGGAAGACCTCGCGGAAGTCCGCACTCTCGCCGTGAAGGACGGCCTCAAGGGCGCCGGTGTGGGTCATCAGTTGCTGGGGAAGTTGCTGGAGACCGCACGCTGGCTCGGTGTTCGCCGCGTTTTCTGTCTGACCTTCGAAGTGGACTTCTTCGGCAAGCACGGCTTCGTCGAGATCGGTGAGACACCCGTCGACACCGATGTCTACGCGGAGCTCCTGCGTTCCTATGACGAAGGCGTTGCGGAGTTCCTCGGTCTCGAACGGGTGAAACCGAACACCTTGGGCAACAGCCGGATGCTTCTGCATCTGTGATCGCCGGGCATCCCCAAGCATCCCCAAGCCCCGTCAAGGATCCACAAGGACCGTCAAGAGATATTCCACTCCGGCCCGCCCTGCCCGGGTTCCCTATGTCCGAAACGCGTACGTTTCCGGACCGGGGCGGACCTGCGGGTCTCTGCCGGGGGTTTGTGTTTTTCCGGCAAAAGCGGTTTGCTTTCCGACGTACTGCAGTACTGCATATAACAGGGGACGGCGAAACGGCGGACGCCGCGGGCCCCGGGCCCACAGGTTATGGATGAAAGGAAATCCGGTGGCACAGAAGGTTCAGGTCCTTCTTGTCGACGACCTCGACGGCGGCGAGGCGGACGAGACTGTCACGTTCGCACTGGACGGCAAGACTTACGAGATCGATCTCACGACCGCCAATGCGGACAAGCTGCGCGGTCTTCTCGACCCTTACGTGAAGGGCGGCCGCCGCACCGGGGGCCGGGCCGCGGGCGGGCGCGGAAAGACGCGCGTCGCTTCCGGCGGCAGCCAGGACACCGCGCAGATCCGCGCGTGGGCCAAGGAGAACGGCTACGAGGTCAACGACCGCGGTCGCGTTCCGGCGTCGATCCGCGAGGCCTACGAGAAGGCCAACGGCTGAGCGCTCGCGCGCATCAGCCTCAACCGGTGGCACCGCGTCGCCGCGGTGGCCACCACCCGCACGAGATCGGGGGCGCCCCCACCGCCCCCCAAGGCCGACAGTGTCGGCAGCGAGGCCTCGACCTCGCGTCCCGGCCCGGGGGGCCGCAACCACGTGGCGGCCCCCTGCAGGACCTCCGCGCCGCCCGGGGAGAGCGAGAGCCCTCCGGCCCGCCCCGTGGCGGGAGGAGCGGGCGCGTCCATGAGCCCGCCCTCGCCGAGCGCCGTGAGATCGAGGGGCAGCGCCCCCCACTCCAGCCAGGCCAGCACCCCCGGCAGTTCCTCCGCGCTGCCCGCCGCCACCAGCAGCCGCATCCGGTCGCCCCGCACGGCCACCGGGGAGTCCGGCGCGAGGTGCCGCAGCGCCGCCCGGCCCGCCTCGGCCGGCAGGTCCAGGACGTCGAAGCGCACGCCCGTCCGCAGCCGCAGCGGGACCCGGGCGCTCTCCGGGCCGCCCCGGCCGCCGGACCCTCTCCGGCCCGCAGTCCCTCCCCGGCTCCCCGGAACGCCGGCCTCGTGCGCGCCCGCCGGGTCCGCGGGCACGGTGGGCCAGCCCAGTTCGTTCTCGTACCAGAGGCGGACCTGATCGCTCGCGTCGAGCGGCCGTCGGGGAAGCGGGAGAGGAAGCGGAGCGGGCTGCGAGGCGGGCTGCGAGACAGAGGGCGGGAGGGAGGCCGAATGGGAAGCGCGGACGGGACGGGGGACCGGGCCAGGGGTGCCAACCATGCCAAGTGCAACCGCCGGAAAGCCCCGCGAGTTACGCTGGGTGTTTCGGCAAACGCACACAGTGCCGGACAGGGGGGCGTGCGGGGGCGCGGGGCGGAGCGAGGTTGTTCGCCCATAGCGGAGCGAACCGGTGCGCGCGGCATGGAGTGTCCGCCGGAGCGGGTAAGACAATCCCTAGTGGGAGGGGGCGACGAGCAGATCGGGCCGTCTCACGTTCGCCATCGGCGTACTGGTGGCGGGGGTAACTGCCTGGCCTGCGGGAACATCGTCTCGCACGATCGGGTTGGAGCATATGTCGGCGTACGGGGTCAGGAGGCAGTGTTGGTTCTCGGTCCGGTGTCGGCAGTTGGAATGAGCGGTCCCCGCTTGCGGGACTAAGCTGCGGAAGGACAGGGAGGGGAGCGTCCCCTTACTGCCTGACCGCTCTGAGGAGCGATTAACGATGTTCGAGAGGTTCACCGACCGCGCGCGGCGGGTTGTCGTCCTGGCTCAGGAAGAAGCCCGGATGCTCAACCACAACTACATCGGCACCGAGCACATCCTCCTGGGCCTGATCCACGAGGGTGAGGGTGTCGCCGCCAAGGCCCTTGAGAGCCTCGGGATTTCGCTCGAGGCGGTCCGCCAGCAGGTGGAGGAGATCATCGGGCAGGGGCAGCAGGCCCCGTCCGGCCACATCCCCTTCACCCCCCGTGCCAAGAAGGTCCTGGAGCTGTCGCTCCGGGAGGCTCTTCAGCTGGGCCACAACTACATCGGCACGGAGCACATCCTGCTCGGCCTGATCCGTGAGGGCGAGGGCGTCGCCGCCCAGGTCCTGGTCAAGCTGGGCGCTGATCTCAACCGGGTGCGGCAGCAGGTCATCCAGCTGCTCTCCGGCTACCAGGGCAAGGAGACCGCCGGCGCCAGTGGCGGTCCTGCGGAGGGCACCCCCTCGACGTCCCTGGTCCTCGACCAGTTCGGCCGGAACCTCACCCAGGCCGCTCGTGAGTCCAAGCTCGACCCGGTCATCGGGCGCGAGAAGGAGATCGAGCGGGTCATGCAGGTGCTGTCCCGCCGTACCAAGAACAACCCGGTCCTGATCGGTGAGCCCGGTGTCGGCAAGACCGCCGTCGTCGAGGGCCTTGCTCAGGCCATCGTCAAGGGCGAGGTGCCCGAGACCCTCAAGGACAAGCACCTCTACACCCTCGACCTCGGCGCACTGGTCGCCGGCTCCCGCTACCGCGGTGACTTCGAGGAGCGCCTGAAGAAGGTGCTCAAGGAGATCCGCACCCGCGGTGACATCATCCTGTTCATCGACGAGCTGCACACGCTGGTCGGTGCGGGTGCCGCCGAGGGCGCCATCGACGCCGCTTCGATCCTGAAGCCGATGCTGGCCCGCGGTGAGCTGCAGACCATCGGTGCGACCACGCTCGACGAGTACCGCAAGCACCTGGAGAAGGACGCGGCCCTCGAGCGCCGCTTCCAGCCGATCCAGGTCGCGGAGCCGTCGCTGCCGCACACCATCGAGATCCTCAAGGGCCTGCGCGACCGGTACGAGGCGCACCACCGCGTCTCCATCACCGACGAGGCGCTGGTCCAGGCCGCCACCCTGGCCGACCGGTACATCTCGGACCGCTTCCTGCCGGACAAGGCGATCGACCTGATCGACGAGGCCGGTTCCCGGATGCGCATCCGCCGGATGACCGCGCCGCCGGACCTGCGCGAGTTCGACGAGAAGATCGCGGGCGTGCGCCGCGACAAGGAGTCCGCGATCGACTCGCAGGACTTCGAGAAGGCCGCCTCCCTCCGCGACAAGGAGAAGCAGCTCCTGGCCGCCAAGGCCAAGCGGGAGAAGGAGTGGAAGGCCGGCGACATGGACGTCGTGGCCGAGGTCGACGGCGAGCTGATCGCCGAGGTCCTCGCGACGGCCACCGGCATCCCGGTCTTCAAGCTGACCGAGGAGGAGTCGAGCCGCCTGCTGCGCATGGAGGACGAGCTCCACAAGCGGGTCATCGGCCAGATCGACGCCGTCAAGGCGCTGTCGAAGGCGATCCGCCGTACGCGTGCCGGTCTGAAGGACCCGAAGCGTCCCGGTGGTTCGTTCATCTTCGCCGGCCCGTCCGGTGTCGGTAAGACCGAGCTGTCCAAGGCGCTCGCCGAGTTCCTCTTCGGCGACGAGGACGCGCTGATCTCCCTCGACATGTCGGAGTTCAGCGAGAAGCACACGGTCTCGCGTCTCTTCGGTTCGCCCCCCGGCTACGTGGGCTACGAAGAGGGCGGCCAGCTGACCGAGAAGGTCCGCCGCAAGCCGTTCTCCGTCGTCCTGTTCGACGAGGTCGAGAAGGCCCACCCGGACATCTTCAACTCGCTGCTGCAGATCCTGGAGGACGGTCGCCTGACCGACTCCCAGGGCCGGGTCGTGGACTTCAAGAACACGGTCATCATCATGACGACCAACCTCGGCACGCGGGACATCTCCAAGGGCTTCAACCTGGGCTTCGCGGCCTCGGGCGACAAGAAGTCCAACTACGAGCGCATGAAGAACAAGGTCTCGGACGAGCTCAAGCAGCACTTCCGCCCCGAGTTCCTCAACCGCGTCGACGACGTGGTGGTCTTCCCGCAGCTGACGCAGGAGGACATCCTCAAGATCGTCGACCTGATGATCGCCAAGGTGGACGAGCGCCTCAAGGACCGGGACATGGGCATCGAGCTCTCCCAGTCCGCCAAGGAGCTGCTGTCCACGAAGGGTTACGACCAGGTGCTGGGTGCGCGTCCGCTGCGTCGCACCATCCAGCGCGAGATCGAGGACACGCTCTCGGAGAAGATCCTCTTCGGCGAGCTGCGTCCCGGTCACATCGTGGTCGTCGACACGGAGGGCGAGGGCGAGACCAAGACCTTCACCTTCCGCGGCGAGGAGAAGGCGGCCCTGCCGGACGTCCCGCCGATCGAGCAGGCGGCCGGCGGAGCCGGTCCGAACCTGAGCAAGGAGGCGTAACCCTCCGGGGTCCGTCTCGACGGAAGGGGCCGGTGCTGTTCACAGCACCGGCCCCTTCCGCGTGTCCGGAAGTCCTACGACAGCTGACCGTCGTAGTCCGGGAGCTTGTACGTCGTCTCGGCGTGGCCGCCCGAGAGGTCGGTGGCGCTGTTGCCGATGTTCGCGATGATCGTGTAGCCCTTCGACTCGATCGCGACGCGCTGGGCCGTCTTGTAGGCGGCGACGTCCTTGAAGAGGTCGAGCAGGCCGCGCGTGTAGAGGCCGGAGACCTTGTAGCCGTCGTAGGTGAGGTTGTACGAGGTCACCGAGTCGATGATGCCCGGGCGGGCGGTGACGAAGAACAGCGAGACGCCGTGCTCCTGGGCGTACTCGGCGACGTCCAGGACCGGCTTGTTGGCCGGCTGGGGGTAGCTGAAGCCGAAGTCGGTCTCCAGGGTGGTGTTGTCGATGTCGAAGACGATCGCCTGCTTCTCGCCCGGCTTCGTCGCGGCGATGCGCTGCTTCAGGGCGGGCAGCGCCTGGTTCATCACGGCCTGGCAGTCCTGCTGCCAGGTGGCGTAGTCGACGTCCTCGGCGGCGGCGGCGGCAGCGGTGGTGGAGGAGGTGCTCGTCGTCGCCGTGACGGCGTTCGCCGGGGCGGCCATGGCCACGAGGGCGGCCGCGGAGGCGGCGAGGACGGCGGTGCGGCGCGCCAAGGGGCGTCGGCTTCTCATGTGGGGGTTCCTCTCACGTCCGGACGTACGTGCGGTTGTCGGGTGCATGTTCGTTCACGTGGGTGGCGCGAGGGGAACCGTAGGGTTACCGGGGGGTAGGTGGCCAGAGACGTGCGTCACAGTACGCCGTAGACCTTGGTGACTTCGGGCGGGTGGGGGAGCGGGGCGAAGACGTCCTCGGATACGGCTGTCACGTCCGGGGCGAGGAGGACGGAGACCTCGCGCAGGCCGGGAGGGTGTCTCCTGCAGGCGGCGTCGCGAGGTCGAGCCCTTCCGGCGTCGTGGAGCCGCAGAGGACGTGCGGGGCCCGCCTTTCCAGGCCGGTCGTGCCGTGCAACTACAGCCCGCGCGGCGGCGTGTTCCAGGGCGGCCGGGCGCGAGGAGCCGTACGCGGGTGGCCACCGGGTCGGCGAGCCGCCGTGCCGAAGCGGTCAAGTCGGTGAGCAGGCGCACGCGTTCGCGTGGACGGGCGCGCGCCACCGCCATCCGCGCCACGTCCGCCCACTGTTCGGCCCGTCGACCGGGGCGGCGCCGGGGCCCTCGGTGACGAAGAGTCTGCGCACCAGCGGGGTGACCACGCTCGACGCCATCTTCACGCCCACGGTGGTCGGTTCCATGTGGCCTCCCCCTGGGTCCCGTTGACCGGTCGGCAGCGTAGTCCCGGTCACATTCCCGGGAGTTCGGATCTTGTCGGCCGGTGACAAGCCGCACAGGCGATATGTCCGTTACTACCCGGCCTAGTAAGTGGACGGATTCTGGCAAAAAGGACATTTATCCCTCAAGTCGGAGTCCGAGGCGGCCGTAGTGGGTGGATTCGGCCTGAATGGGGTGTCTGTCAAGAAGACGGAAGTTTTGAGATGAAGTACTAGGTTCCGTCGTAGATGAGCCGTTTGGGTGCCGACGGGCTCCAGGGTTACCAAGGGATGCCCCATCCGGCGGACGACAGTGCGCCGGGTGGTTCTCCTTGTCCCCGTCCCGTGAGGTATCCGATGACCCAGCGCGTCTCGTCCCGTTCTTCCCGTGCGTCCCGCCTTCGTACCCGTGCGGCCCTCCTGGCCACGGGCCTGGGAGCGTCGGTCGTGCTGGGGGCCGGGGTCGCGGCCGCAGCCGACACCGGCGTGACGGCCCTGCCGGCCGCCGGTGCCGCGAGCGCCGTCCAGGCGCAGGCCGCGGCGCAGGCCAAGGCCGCGACCGTGAAGAAGGCGGCCGCCGTGAAGAAGGCCGCCGTCGCCAAGAAGGCCGCCGCGAAGAAGGCCGCCTCCTGGATCGACCCGGTGAAGAAGTACACGCTCTCCGCGAAGTTCGCCCAGGCCGGCGGCATGTGGCACTCCACCCACAGCGGCCAGGACTTCGCCGTGCCCAGCGGCACCAACGTCATGGCCGCGCACGGCGGCACGGTCGTCAAGGCCGGCGGCAACGGCGCCGGTGACGGTCCCGCGTACGGCAACGCGATAGTCATCAAGCACGGCAACGGCACGTACTCGCAGTACGCCCACCTCTCGCGCATCGACGTGCGGGTCGGCCAGATCGTCGCCACCGGCCAGCACATCGCCCGGTCCGGCAACACGGGTAACTCCAGTGGCCCGCACCTGCACTTCGAGATCCGTACGACCCCGAACTACGGCTCGGCCATCGACCCGGTCGCGTTCCTGCACGCCAAGGGCGTGACGGTCTAGTTCCCGCCGAGCGGGTCCCGCCCGGCGGGGCCCTGGCTGCCCGGCAGGTTCTGTGAGACCTGATCCGGCCGGGTCCCGAACAGCGGGGGCTACGACCCCTGGTGCGCCTGCGTCACCAGGTCGATGGCGACCTGGAGGACGGCCTCGCGCTTCTCCTCGGGCCGGCCGCTGAGGTCCTGGAGGAAGAACATCCCGGCGTGCAGCGTGAACAGGGCGCTGACGCAGCGGACCTGGGCGACCAGGTCCGCGTCCGGGTCGACGATGATCTCGCGCATGCCCATCATGCGGGTCTTGAAGGACTCGCCGATGCTCAGTTCCCGCATCGTCGCCTGGTTCTCCTGCATGAAGCGGAACAACGGCGCCGCGTCCGACAGGGCCTGGCTGTAGCGGCCGAGGATCTCCCGCTTCGTCTCCAGGTTGTGCGGCTGCAGCCGCCCCCACTCGATGAGGTCCTCCATCGGCTGGGTCAGGTCGGCGAAGAGACTGACGATGATCTCTTCCTTGGTCTTGAAGTGGTAGTACAGCGCCGCCTTGGTGACGTCCAGGCGCTCGGCGATCTCCCGCAGCGAGGTCTTCTCGTAGCCCTGCTCGGCGAAGAGTTCGAGCGCCACGTCCTGGATGCGCTGGCGGGTGTTGCCGCGGCGCTGCCGCTTTATGCCGTCCATCGTGCCGCCCATCGTCGCACCCCCGACATACTTACTTGACGCCCGGCTAGTTGCGCGTCTACCGTCCCAGTGTAGTCAACTAGCCGGGCGGCAAGTAAGTAGGCCGCGGGCGGTGGTACCCAGGGGAGTGGGAAACGATGGCGGACACAGAGAAAACAGAGGCCGGGGCGGAGAAACCGCCCAGGAGCGTGCGGGTGGTCCTGCTCGCGCTCATGATCACGATGATGCTCGCGATGCTCGACAACATGATCGTGGGCACGGCGATGCCGACGATCGTCGGCGAGCTCGGCGGCCTGGAACACCTCTCGTGGGTCGTGACCGGGTACACCCTCGCGACCGCCGCCTCCACCCCCATCTGGGGCAAGCTCGGCGACATGTACGGGCGCAAGGGCGCCTTCATGACCTCGATCGTGATCTTCCTGATCGGCTCCGCGCTCAGCGGCATGGCCCAGAACATGGGCGAGCTGATCGGGTTCCGTGCCGTGCAGGGCCTCGGCGCCGGCGGTCTGATGGTCGGTGTCATGGCGATCATCGGCGACCTGATCCCGCCCCGCGAGCGCGGCAAGTACCAGGGCATGATGGCCGGCGTCATGGCGCTCGCGATGATCGGCGGGCCGCTGGTCGGCGGCACCATCACCGACAACTGGGGCTGGCGCTGGTCCTTCTACATCAACCTGCCGCTCGGCGTGATCGCGCTCACCGCGATCAGCGTCGTCCTGCACCTGCCGAAGAAGCGGGCCAAGACGCGCATCGACTACCTGGGCGCCGGACTGCTGACCGTGGGCATCACCTCCATCGTGCTCGTCACCACCTGGGGCGGCTCGGAGTACGCCTGGTCGTCCGCACGGATCATGGAACTCATCGCGATCGGTGTCGCCTCGCTCATCGGCTTCGTGTTCTGGCAGCGCAGGGCTGCCGAGCCGATCCTGCCGCTGCACATCTTCCGCAGCCGCAACTTCACCCTGATGTCGACCATCGGCTTCGTCACCGGCTTCGTGATGTTCGGCGCGACGCTCTTCCTGCCGCTGTACCAGCAGTCGGTGCAGGGCGCCTCGGCGACCAACTCCGGTCTGCTGCTCCTGCCGATGCTCGGCGCGATGCTCGTCACCTCGATGGTCGCCGGCCGGGTGACCACGAACACCGGCCGTTACAAGGTCTTCCCGCTCGTCGGCAGTGTGCTGATGGTCGTCGGGCTGTACCTGCTGTCCACGATGGACACCGGCACGAGCCGGTTCACCTCCGGCGTCTTCATGGCCGTCGTCGGTCTCGGCATGGGCTGCCTGATGCAGATCACCATGCTGGTCGCGCAGAACAGCGTGGAGATGAAGGACATGGGCGTCGCCTCGTCCTCCACCACCCTGTTCCGTACGCTCGGCTCCTCCTTCGGTGTCGCCATCATGGGCGCCCTGTTCAACAACCGGGTCCAGGACGTCATGTCCGAGCGGGCCGGCGCGCTCGGCTCGAAGGTCACCGAACGGTCCGCCCAACTGGATGCGGCGAGCCTGGCGAAGCTGCCGACGGCGGCCCGCGAGGCCTACCAGCACGCGGTGTCCTCCGGTACGCACTCCGCCTTCCTGCTGGGCGCCGTGGTCGCGGTCGTCGCGCTGGCGGCGGCCGTGTTCGTCAAGGAGGTCCCGCTGAAGGGCGCGGGCCCGGGCGCCGGCAAGCCGGGTGAGGACGCGGTGGCGGCGGCGCCGGCCGCGATCGTCGAAGCCGTCTGATCCGCTACGACGCAAGCCGAAGGCCCCCGGGTGGTGTCCGCCCCCGGGGGCCTTTCGCGCTCCGCGCGGGCGGCTGCGCGGAGGTCGGTGACGCCGTCCCTACGGCAAGATCGGATAGCTCCCCGTGTTCGTGGGGGCGTGTTCCGGTAGCCACAGGACTGCCACCGCGCCCTCGGCCGGTACGTGGGGCGGGGCTCCTGCCGGGCGTACGTTGCGGAAGGTCAGGCGGGCGCCGAGGACGCGGGCCTGGCCGGCCGCGATGGTGAGGCCCAGCCCGTGGCCGTGCCCGGCGCGGTCGCTGCTGCCGGTGCGGAAGCGGCTCGGGCCCTCGGCGAGCAGGTCCTCGGGAAAGCCGGGACCGTGGTCGCGGACCCGGATGACCCGGCCCTCGACGCTGACCTCGATGGGCGGCTTGCCGTGCCGGGCCGCGTTGGCCAGCAGGTTGAACAGCACGCGTTCCAGGCGCCGGGGGTCGGTGGTGACCTCCGACTCGTGCACCACGCGTACCTCGATCTCCGGGTCCTTCGCCGCCACCCGCCGGCGGACGAACTCGCCGAGCAGGATGTCCTGGAGTTCGGCCCGCTCGGAGGCGCCGTCGAGGCGGGCCACCTCCAGCACGTCCTCGACGAGGGTCCGCATGGCCTGCGCCCGGTCCAGGACCAGCTCCGTGGGCCGGCCCGGCGGCAGCAGCTCGGCGGCGGTCAGCAGTCCGGTCACCGGGGTGCGCAGCTCGTGCGCGATGTCCGCGGTGACCCGGCGTTCGGCCTCCAGCCGCTGCCGTAGCGCGTCGGCCATGGCGTCCACCGCGCTCGCCAGGTCGTCGGTCTCGTCCCGTACGACACCGCCGATGGCGTCCCGCACCCGTACGTCCGACTCGCCCCGGGCGACCTGGTTGGCGGCCGCCGCCGCCTTGCGCAGCCGGCGCGAGAGCTGGCCGCCGATGAGCACGCCGAGCGCGCTGCCGCCGAGGACGACCGCGATGGAGCCGATCACCAGCGCCTGGTCGAGGTCCTTCAGGATGTCCGTGCTGCGGTCGGGGATGCCGGTGTGCAGGGACAGGACGTGCCCGTCCTTGACCGGTACGGCGGCCCAGATGTCCGGCACTCCGTCCGGCCGGTCGGCGACGTAGGTGGCCCGGCGGCCCTGCCCGACCTTCTCCCGCAGTTCGCCCGGCAGCCGCGAGTCGTCGATCTTGATGTTCGGGAAGTTCGGCCGTCCCGACAGCTCGTAGTTGCGCTGGGCGATCTGCACGCGCTCGTCCGCCAGGTCCCGCGCGTTGTCCAGCATCGACACCCGGGCCGCGTTGTGCACGACCAGGCTGAGTGCGACCGCCACCAGCGCGCCGACCAGCGCGATGGCCGCGCTGAGCTTCCACCGCAGGCCCGTCCGCATGCCCTGGCGCTCCCGGACCGGGCGCCGCGATCTCCCCCGCATACTCTGATCCCCTGCTCAGGCCTTCAACTTGTAGCCGAAGCCGCGGACCGTCTCGATCCGGTCCTGGCCGATCTTCGTGCGCAGCCGCTGCACATGGACGTCGACCACGCGGGTGTCCCCGCCCCAGCCGTAGTCCCACACGCGTTCCAGCAGCTTGTCGCGGGACAGGACCGTGCCGGGCGCGGAGGAGAACTCCAGGAGCAGCCGCATCTCGGTCGGTGTCAGTGCCACCGGCCGGCCGGAGCGGCGTACCTCCATGCCCTCGGTGTCGATCTCCAGCTCCCCGAAGCTGAGCACGCCCCCGTCCGCCGGCGCGTCGGCGCCCTCGGTCCGGTCACCGCCGCTCGCGTGCCCGAAGCGGCGCAGCACCGCGCGGATCCGGGCGACCAGCACGGCGCCGTCGAACGGCTTGGTGACGTAGTCGTCGGCGCCGGCCTCCAGGCCGAGCACGACGTCGATGGAGTCGGCGCGCGCCGACAGCATGATCACCGGCACCGTCGACTCGTCCCGGATCCGGCGGCAGAGGCTGACTCCGTCGATCCCGGGGACCATGACGTCCAACAGCGCGATGTCGGGGCGGTTCGCGCGGAAGGCCGCCAGGCCCGACAGCCCGTCGGGCATGGCGGTGACCGCGAAGCCGTCCCGCTCCAGCGCGAGCTGGGTGGCCTCACGGATGACGTCGTCGTCCTCGACGAAAAGGACGTGGGTCTGGTCTGCCATGCCGCTGCTCTCGCCTCTCGTTCCTGCCGCCGTCCGCGGACGTGTGGTCGACGGCCCGTGCCCTCGCGGGTGCGCGGGCTGCTCACCGGGGAATCGTTTCGGGGGGTCCGATCGGTTCACTCTGCCGGAGATCCGCGAGGATCGCGGACCGCGCGCCGCGCACCGGACGCGTGAGGCTCCCAAGGTCCGTGAAGTTCGTGGAGTCCGCAAGGTCCCCAGCCGTGCCGCTCAGTCGCCCGGAGCCACCGTGGGCTGGTCCCCCACGGCGTTGCTGTAGTCGTTGTGCGTGCGGTACGCCTCGGTGAACCGGCCCGAACCCCAGCGGTAGGTGATCACGTTCTCGCCGGAAGGGCTCGACACCGGGTCGCCCTTCTCGTACACCTGCTTGGTCACCACCAGGTCGCCGCGGTCTATCTCGGCGTAGACCGGCGGCTCCTCGGCCCGGAACACGTTCTCGTACCGGCCGTTCTCCTCGCGGTACACGTACGAGCCGACGCCGACCGCGTCACCGCAGGTCAGCACGTTGACCACGACGTCGTCCGCCGAGGAGCCGGTCAGGTCGCCGTACGACACGTCCACGGGGTACTCGTCGGCGACACACGGCTTCAGCTCGCGCTTGACCTCCGCGGAGACCGCCGGATCGTCCTTGACCAGCTGGACGGCGTCGACGCGGGCGGCGGTCCTGGCGGGGCTCACCGCGGGGGAGGCCGAGGCCACTTTGCCGCCGCCCACCACGTCGGAGTGGGCCGGACCCTCGTCGCGCGCGCCGGTGCCGCCGGTGGCGCAGGCCGAGACGAAAAGGGCGAGGGCGGCGAGCACGGCCACTGCCGTGATCGCCGCCTGCAGGGTCCCCCGGACCAACGGGCTACCGGGCGGGAGGGGTGCTCCGTCCGCCGGATACCCGCCCTGCCCGGTGTCCCCGGCCCTGGTGCCTAGGCCGCGCAACGCTCCCGCTCCTCACGCTCCAGCGCGCGTGCGTCCAGATCGCGGCTCTCCAGCTCCTCGCGGAGCCGGGCGAGCGCCCGGTGCAGCGTGCTCTTGACCGTTCCCGCCGACATGCCGAGGGCGGCGGCCGTCTCCTCGGTGGACATCTGCTCCCAGTGTCGCAGGACGACGACGCTGCGCTGCTTGGGAGCCAGGACCTTCAGGATGTCCATCAGCAGGGCGCGGTCCGCGTGCTGCTCGGTGGAGTCGTCGACCGAGGCGTCCGGCAGCTGCTCGGTCGGGACCTCCTCCAGCTTCCGGGCCCGCCACCACTCGGTCCGCGTGTTGATCATGACCCGGCGCAGATAGGCGTCCGCGAGCCGCTTGTCGGCGATACCGTCCCAGCGGCCGTACGTCCGTACGAGCGCGGTCTGCAGCAGGTCCTGCGCGTCGACCGGGTCAGGGACGAGCCGACGCGCGCTGCGCAGCAGCGCGTCCTGCCGGGTGCGGACGTACTCCTCGAATTCGAGCACCTCGCCCTGCGCCATGATCAACCGCCTCCATCCCCGTTTCCGACCTGCCCGCTGCCGGTTCTCCGTTGCCTGCGTCCCGCTTCCCCGCGGTACGCAACTGAAGGTACGGAGGGCTTGTCACGGGGCTGTCCGAAGCAGCGCGCGGCTAGGACTCGGCTGTCCGTCGGTTGTGTAACGGAAGTAGGAACGGGGTAAGGGGGTGCACCGAATGGGCGCGTTATAGCGGGATTTGAGGGCTCGGCGGGTGCGAGCGGGTGTGTGGTCAGGCGTGCGGCAGCCGATACAGACCGCTCGGCAGCGGCTCCACCAGACCGTCCGCGACGAGTCCGTCCAGCGCCCGCGCGCGCTGCACCGGCTCGTGCCACACCCGGTCGAGCGCCGACTGCGGGACGGGCGTGTGCGCCTCCCGCAGGACGGCCAGCAGCTTGCCGCGGACCTGGCGGTCGGTACCCGCGTACGTCTGTCCGCGCCGCGGCGGCCCGTCGTGCTCGGGCTTGCCCGCCAGCTGCCACGCGCACTGCCCGGCGATCGGGCAGCGGTGACACGTCTCGTTCCTGGCCGTGCACACCAGCGCGCCGAGTTCCATGGAGGCGGCGGCCCAGCGGGCCGCGGTCGCCTCGTCCGGCGGCAACAGCTCGCGCGCCAGCCTGCGTTCGGCGGCGGTGGTGGCGTTCGGCGGGTACTGGACGCCGGTCACGGCGCGCGCCAGCACCCGGCGGACGTTGGTGTCCAGGACGGCGTGCCGCTGCCCGTAGGCGAAGGAGGCGACGGCCGCGGCCGTGTACTCGCCGATGCCGGGCAGCGCGAGGAGCTGAGCGTGCTCGGTCGGTACGTCCCCGCCGTGCCGTTCCGTTATGGCGACGGCGGCCCCGTGCAGCCGCAGCGCGCGGCGCGGGTAGCCGAGCCGGCCCCAGGCGCGGACGGCCTCGCCGGGCGCGTCGGCGGCCAGGTCGGCGGGGCGCGGCCAGCGGGCCAGCCACTGCTCGTAGACGGGCAGGACCCGGCTCACCGGCGTCTGCTGGAGCATGAACTCGCTGACCATCACCCCCCAGGGCCCGGCCTCGGCCCGCCGCCAGGGCAGGTCACGCGCGTGCGTGTCGAACCAGTCGATGACGGGGCAGTGGAGCGACGCTCCGGGATCGCGGTCGGACGCGGTGCCGGAGGGGGTGCTGTGCGGGGGTTTCGTGGGCGCAGTCATGGCCCTTTGATCCTGCCATGCGTGGGCGGGCGGACGGGGGCGGCGCCACCCCGGGGGAGGCGCGGCTGAAGGCGGCGCGACGGAGTGTCGCACCCGTGGCCAGAGCTGCAAGGGACGCGATCGCGAACAGGGGGGCGCCACCGTGCCCGCGCGCGGGTCGCCGGTGACCGACGGTGGAGGGCGGACCGGGATGAGGAGGTGACCGTTCCGGCGTCGACCGTCGCAGCGGCGGGGTGGGGAGGCGACCTCACCACGGAGGGGTGGAGCGATGACCGTCGCGACGGAGGGGTGGAGCGGCGACCGTCGCGACGGAGGGGTGGAGCGATGACCGTCGCGACGGAGGGGTGGAGCGGCGACCGTCGCGACGGAGGGGTGGGCGCCGTCGCAACGGAGGGATGGGGGGTGGCCGTCGCGACGGGTGGGGGCGGTCGTCCGGTCGTGACGGGTCTACGGCACGGATGGGTCTGACGGCGCAGGCGCCCACGTACGGCTGTCGCGCGGGCGGCCGGGCCGGGACCATCGGCACCGCACTCCGTGATCACGCACGGTAGGCGAGACGGCGTTGTCGTGACAGTCCGCGATCATGGCGGGCCCGGCTCGGCCAACACCCGGGCGGGGACGGCCGGAACCGGGATGATGATCCGGAAAAGTTGTGGCCCCGGGCGGCGGGTGGGGCAAGCGAACGTGGCGATCTCTCGTACAGTTTGCGCCGTGGGATCTCTGCGCAATCCGGTCGGGCCGCTTCCCTCCACCATCTACTGGCGACGGAGGGCCGTACTGCTGTCCGTACTCGCCCTGTTGACGCTGTTGATCGTCTGGATCGTGGCCTCCGGCGGCGGCGGCGACAACGGCGCGGGTGGCTCCAACGGCAAGAACCCCGTCCCCACGATCACCGCGGGACCCTCCGGCAGCGGCCCCGCGATCAGCCAAGCCCCGGGCGGGCGCGACGAGTCGAGCGGCGGCGCCTCCGACGGGTCCGGCTCGGGCACCGGTGACGGTTCGGGCTCCGGCACCACGTCGGGCTCCGGCTCGGGCACCGGTGACGGTTCGGGCTCCGGGTCCGGTGCCGGAGGCGCGGGCGGCGGTGCCGGCGGTGCCGCGGCGGGCGGTACGGGCGGCGGTGTCGGGTCCGCCGACGTGCTTCCGGCCGGCTCCACTCTGCCCAACTGCACCGCGAGCAACGTGAAGTTGACCCTGCGCAGCGCCAAGAACGCCTACGAGCCGGGACAGGCGCCGACGTTCGAGCTGACCGCGAAGAACTCCGCCGCCAGTGACTGCAAGGTCGATCTCGGCCCGAAGAACGCGGTGTTGACGATCACGCAGGCCGGCACCGACGACGACTACTGGTCCTCCGCCGACTGCCCCAAGGTGTCCGGCGGTCTGGTCTTCCGGGTGCCGGCCGGAAGCAGCATCACGTACACCGTGAAGTGGGACCGCAAGCCGAGTGCGCCCGAGTGCGCGACGCCGCCGGCGGGATCGGCCAAGGCCGGCACCTACCTGGTCGAGGCCAAGGCACCCGCCTTCGCCAAGGCCCAGACGTCGTTCGTGCTCCAGAACGACTAGTGCCGTGACCGGAAGGGTTTGCCGGGCGTCGCGAGCCGGTGAACCTTTCCGGTCACGGCACTAGGAAAGACCAGGAGCGCGCCGGCGGGGACGAAGGGCAGC
>NZ_JBEXCW010000063.1:0-50147 GCF_040605435.1 Streptomyces sp. NPDC005574 | reverse complement strand
CCCGGGTTCGCGCCCTTCGCGCGAACCCGGGCCGTTCCGTGCGCCGCTCTACGGCCTGGTGTTCCACTCCGCGATCACCGGGCGGCCGTGCTCGGTCGACAGCCGTCCCAGGGTGCCGGTCGCCAGTTGGAACAGGCGTCCGTCGGCCGCCGCCAGGCCCAGCCGCCGCGCGGTCAGGACGCGCAGGAAGTGGGCGTGGGCCACGAGGACCACGTCACCGTCGGGCAGCGCCTCGGCGACCCGGTCGAGCACCCGGTCGGCGCGCGCGCCGACCTGCTCGGGCGACTCGCCGGGGTATCCCTCGGGGCCGGGCGGTACCCCGTCGGTCCACAGGTACCAGTCGGGGCGGGTGCGGTGGATGTCGACGGTGGTGATGCCCTCGTAGCCACCGTAGTCCCATTCGTGCAGGTCGGGATCTGCCACGGCGCCGGTCAGGCCGGCCAGTTCGGCGGTGCGTATCGCGCGGTCCAGCGGGCTGGTCAGCGCGAGCGCACAGGTCCGCGACGAGAGGAGCGGAGCGAGGGACTTGGCCTGTTCCTCGCCGTGCTGGGTGAGGGGCAGGTCGGTCCAGCTGGTGTGCCGGCCCGACACGCTCCACTCCGTCTCGCCGTGGCGGACCAGGAGAAGGTCCCCCACGGCGGACTACTCCTTCACGGACTCGACGGCGTGGCCGCCGAACTGGTTGCGCAGCGCGGCCACCATCTTCATCTGCGGGGAGTCCTCCTGGCGGGAGGCGAACCGGGCGAAGAGGGAGGCCGTGATCGCCGGCAGCGGCACGGAGTTGTCGATGGCCGCCTCGACGGTCCAGCGGCCCTCGCCCGAGTCCTCGGCGTAGCCGCGCAGCTTCGTCAGGTGCTCGTCCTGGTCCAGGGCGTTGACGGCCAGGTCGAGCAGCCAGGAGCGGATGACCGTGCCGTCCTGCCAGGAGCGGAACACCTCGCGCACGTCGGTCACGGAGTCCACCGACTCCAGCAGTTCCCAGCCCTCGGCGTACGCCTGCATCATGGCGTACTCGATGCCGTTGTGGACCATCTTCGAGAAGTGCCCGGCGCCGACCTTGCCGGCGTGGACGTAGCCGTAGGGGCCTTCGGGCTTGAGCGCCTCGAAGATCGGCTGGAGCCGGTCGACGTGCTCCTTGTCGCCGCCGACCATCAGCGCGTAGCCGTTCTGCAGACCCCACACGCCGCCGGAGACGCCCGCGTCGACGAAGCCGATGCCCTTGGCGCCCAGCTCCTCGGCGTGCTTCTCGTCGTCGCTCCAGCGGGAGTTGCCGCCGTCGACGACGGTGTCGCCGGTCTCCAGCAGTCCGCCGAGCTCGTCGACGACGGACTGGGTGGCGGCGCCGGCCGGCACCATCACCCACACCGTGCGGGGCGCCTGGAGCTTGTCGACCAGTTCGGCCAGGCTGCTCACGTCGGAGACTTCGGGGTTGCGGTCGTAGCCGATGACGGTGTGGCCGGCGTGGCGGATGCGCTCGCGCATGTTGCCGCCCATCTTGCCGAGACCGATGAGGCCGAGCTGCATCGTTGTCATGTCAGTTCACTTCCCGAGTGTTGCGGAGAGTCCGGTACGCGGCCACGAGGGCGGTGGTGGAGGGGTCGAGTCCGGGGACGTCGGCACCCTCGGTCAGCGCGGGCTCCACGCGCTTGGCGAGGACCTTGCCGAGTTCGACGCCCCACTGGTCGAAGGAGTCGATGTTCCAGACGGCGCCCTGCACGAACACCTTGTGCTCGTACAGCGCGACGAGCTGACCCAGCACCGAGGGGGTCAGTTCGGCGGCCAGGACGGTCGTGGAGGGCTTGTTGCCCTTGAAGGTGCGGTGCGGCACCTGCTCCTCGGGCACGCCTTCCGCCCGTACCTCCTCGGCGGTCTTGCCGAAGGCCAGCGCCTGTCCCTGGGCGAACAGGTTCGCCATCAACAGGTCGTGCTGCGCCTTGAGTTCGTCGCTCAGCTCGGCGACCGGCCGGGCGAAGCCGATGAAGTCGGCCGGGATCAGCTTGGTGCCCTGGTGCAGGAGCTGGTAGTAGGCGTGCTGGCCGTTGGTGCCGGGCGTGCCCCACACCACCGGGCCGGTCTGCCACTCCACCGGCGTTCCGTCACGGTCCACCGACTTGCCGTTGGACTCCATGTCCAGCTGCTGGAGGTAGGCGGTGAACCGGGACAGGTAGTGGCTGTAGGGGAGCACGGCGTGCGACTGGGCGTCGAAGAAGTTGCCGTACCAGACCCCCAACAGGCCCAGAATCACCGGGGCGTTGGCCTCGGCGGGTGCGGTGCGGAAGTGGTCGTCGACGATGCGGAAGCCGTCCAGCAGCTCACGGAAGCGGTCCGGGCCGATCGCGATCATCAGGGACAGGCCGATGGCCGAGTCGTAGGAGTAGCGGCCGCCGACCCAGTCCCAGAACTCGAACATGTTGTCCGGGTCGATACCGAACTCGGTGACCTTCTCCTCGTTCGTCGACAGGGCGACGAAGTGCCGTGCGACGGCCTTCTCGTCGCCGAGGGTGTCGAGCAGCCAGGAGCGGGCCGAGGTGGCGTTGGTGATCGTCTCGATCGTCGTGAACGTCTTGGACGCGACGATGAACAGCGTCTCCGCCGGGTCCAGGTCACGGACGGCCTCGTGCAGGTCGGCCCCGTCGACGTTGGAGACGAACCGGAACGTCAGCTCACGGGCGGCGAACGCGCGCAGCGCCTCGTAGGCCATGGCCGGGCCGAGGTCGGAGCCGCCGATGCCGATGTTGACGACGTTCCTGATGCGCCGGCCGGTGTGGCCGGTCCACTCGCCCGAGCGGACCCGGGCGGAGAAGTCGCTCATCTTGTCCAGCACCGCGTGGACCTGGGGGACGACGTTCTCGCCGTCCACCTCGATCACCGCGTCCGCGGGGGCCCGCAGCGCGGTGTGCAGGACGGCCCGCCGCTCGGTGACGTTGATCTTCTCGCCGCGGAACATGGCGTCCCGCAGCCCGAAGACGTCGGTGGCGGTGGCCAGTTCCTGGAGCAGGGCGAGGGTCTCGTCGGTGATCAGCTGCTTGGAGTAGTCGAGGCGCAGGTCTCCGACGCGCACCACGTACCGCTCGGCGCGCCCGGGGTCGGCCTCGAACAGGTCCCGCAGAGTGGCGTGCCACTCGGCGCGGTGGTCCTCCAGGGCGGCCCACTCCGGCCGCCGCGTCAGCTTGGGGGTGTCAGACATGTGCAGGTGTCTCCTTGGTGCCCTTGGTGCCTTTGGTGTCCTCACCGCGCAGGGCGATGGCGTACATCTCGTCCGCGTCGAGGCGCCTGAGCTCCTCGGCGATGAGTTCGGAGGTGGAGCGGACCTTCAGCGCGAGGGTGCGCGAGGGCTGGCCCGGCAGGGACAGCGTGGCCAGCGGGCCCTCGGGGCGGTCGATGACGACGTCGCCGCCCGCCGTGCCCAGCCGCACCGCCGTGACCACCGGTCCCGCGGTGACCACCCGGTCGACGGTGACCCCGAGGCGGGCCTCCAGCCAGCGCGCGAGCAGCTCGGCGCTGGGGTTGTCGGCCTCGCTCTCGACGGCCGCCGAGGTGATCTCCGCGCGGGCCTGGTCGAGGGCGGCCGCCAGCATCGAGCGCCAGGGGGTGAGCCGGGTCCAGGCGAGGTCGGTGTCGCCGGGCGCGTAGGAGGCCACCCGGGCCTCCAGCGCCGCCAGCGGCCGGTCGACGGCGTACATGTCGGTGATCCGGCGCTGTGCGAGGGCGCCGAGGGGGTCCTTGACGGGCACCCCCGGCGCGTCCACGGGCCACCACACGACGACCGGCGCGTCCGGCAGCAGCAGCGGCAGCACGACGGAGTCGGCGTGCTCGGACACCTCGCCGTAGGTCCGCAGCACCACCGTCTCCCCGGTGCCGGCGTCGGCGCCCACCCTGACCTCGGCGTCCAGCCGCGAGGCGGTGCGGTCGCGCGGGGTGCGGGCGTGCCGCTTGATGACGACCAGGGTGCGCGAGGGGTGCTCGTGCGAGGCCTCCTCGGCGGCCCTGATCGAGTCGTAGGCGTTCTCCTCGTCCGTGACGATGACCATCGTCAGGACCATGCCCACCGCGGGTGTCCCGATGGCGCGGCGCCCCTGCACCAACGCCTTGTTGATCTTGCTTGCCGTGGTGTCGGTCAGGTCGATCTTCATGGCCTGCGCCAGCTCCGTCCGTCTCGTGCGAGCATCTCGTCGGCTTCCTCGGGTCCCCAGGTCCCCGAGCGGTACTGCGCGGGCGTGCCGCGCCGCGCCCAGTACTCCTCGATCGGGTCGAGGATCTTCCAGGACTCTTCCACTTCCTGGTGGCGGGGGAACAGGTTGGCGTCGCCGAGCAGCACGTCCAGGATGAGGCGTTCGTACGCCTCCGGGCTGGACTCGGTGAAGGACTCGCCGTAGGCGAAGTCCATGGACACGTCCCGGATCTCCATGGAGGTGCCCGGCACCTTGGAGCCGAACCGGACCGTCATGCCCTCGTCGGGCTGGACGCGGATGACGATCGCGTTCTGGCCGAGTTCCTCGGTGGCGGTGGAGTCGAAGGGGGAGTGCGGGGCCCGCTTGAAGACGACCGCGATCTCGGTGACCCGGCGGCCCAGGCGCTTGCCCGTGCGCAGGTAGAAGGGGATGCCCGCCCAGCGACGGTTGTCCACCTCCAGCTTGATCGCCGCGTACGTGTCGGTCTTCGACCGGGGGTTGATGCCCTCCTCCTGGAGGTATCCGGCCACCTTCTCGCCGCCCTGCCAGCCCTCGGCGTACTGCCCGAGCACGGTGTGCTCGCCCAGCTCCTCCGGCAGCCGCACGGACTTGAGGACCTTGAGCTTCTCGGTGAGCAGCGCGTCGGCGTCGAAGGCGATGGGCTCCTCCATCGCGGTGAGCGCCATCAGCTGGAGCAGGTGGTTCTGGATGACGTCACGGGCGGCGCCGATGCCGTCGTAGTACCCGGCGCGGCCGCCGATGCCGATGTCCTCGGCCATCGTGATCTGGATGTGGTCGACGTACGACCGGTTCCACACCGGCTCGTACATCTGGTTGGCGAACCGCAGCGCCAGCAGGTTCTGGACGGTCTCCTTGCCCAGGTAGTGGTCGATGCGGAAGACCTGGTCCGGTTCGAACACGTCGTGCACCAGCGCGTTGAGCTCGCGGGCGCTGCGCAGGTCGCGGCCGAAGGGCTTCTCGATCACCGCGCGCCGCCAGGAACCCTCCGGGGCGTCCGCCAGACCGTGCTTCTTGAGCTGGCGCACGACCTTGGGGAAGAACTTCGGCGGTACGGAGAGGTAGAAGGCGTAGTTGCCGGCGGTGCCGCGGGAGCTGTCGAGCTCGTCCACGGCCGCCCGCAGCTGCTTGAACGCGGTGTCGTCGTCGAAGTCGCCCGGGATGAACCGCATGCCCTCGGCGAGCTGCTGCCAGACCTCCTCACGGAACTCGGTACGGGCGTGCTCGCGCACCGCGTCGTGCACGACCTGGGCGAAGTCCTGGTCCTCCCAGTCCCGGCGGGCGAAGCCGACCAGGGAGAAGCCCGGCGGCAGCAGACCTCGGTTGGCCAGGTCGTACACGGCCGGCATCAGCTTCTTGCGGGACAGGTCGCCGGTGACGCCGAAGATCACCAGGCCGGAGGGGCCGGCGATGCGGGGCAGCCGGCGGTCGCGCGCGTCGCGCAGCGGGTTGGCCCATTCGGCGGGCGCGGTGGCGGACAGGGCGCTCACGGCCTCCATCGCCTCCTCGGCAGTCGTCGTCCCGGACAGTTCCTCACTCATTCCCCGTCGACCCCCTTGCTGTTCAGCGATTTGGTGACGGCGTCCAGCAGCTCCTGCCAGGCCGTCTCGAACTTGGCGACACCCTCGTCCTCGAGCTGCCGCACGACCTCGTCGTAGGAGACGCCGAGCCGCTCCAGGGCGGCCAGGTCGGCGCGAGCGGCGGCGTAGTGGCCGGTGACGGTGTCCCCGGTGATCCGGCCGTGGTCGGCGGTGGCGTCGAGCGTGGCCTCCGGCATGGTGTTGACCGTGCCGGGGGCGACGAGTTCGTCGACGTACAGCGTGTCCTTGTACGCCGGGTCCTTCACGCCGGTCGACGCCCACAGCGGGCGCTGGCGGGTGGCGCCGCCCGCGGCGAGCACGCTCCAGCGGTCCCGGGCGAAGACGCTCTCGTACGCCTCGTAGGCGAGCCGCGCGTTCGCGAGGGCGGCGCGCCCCGTGAGCGCGAGGGCCTCCTCGGTGCCGAGGACCGTCAGCCGCTTGTCGATCTCGCTGTCGACGCGGGAGACGAAGAAGGAGGCGACCGAGTGGATCGCGGACAGGTCGAGGCCGGCCGACCGCGCCTTCTCCAGACCCGTGAGGTAGGCGTCCATGACCTCGCGGTAGCGGGCCAGGGAGAAGATCAGCGTGACGTTGACGCTGATGCCGAGGCCGATGACCTCGGTGATCGCCGGGAGGCCGGCCTTCGTCGCCGGGATCTTGATCATGACGTTGGGGCGGTCCACCAGCCAGGCCAGCTGCCTGGCCTCGGCGATCGTGGCCCGCGTGTCGTGGGCGAGCCGGGGGTCGACCTCGATGGAGACCCGGCCGTCACGGCCGGCGGACGCCTCGTACACCGGACGCAGGACGTCGGCGGCGGCGCGGACGTCGGCGGTGGTCATCATGCGGACGGCCTCGTCGACGCCCACCCCGCGCACGGCGAGATCGGTGAGCTGCTCCTGGTAGCCGTGCCCCGAGCCGATCGCGGCCTGGAAGATGGACGGGTTGGTGGTCACGCCGACCACGCAACGGTGTGCGACGAGGTCGGCCAGGTTGCCGGACGTGATCCGTTCGCGTGACAGGTCGTCCAGCCAGACGGAGACGCCCTCCTCGGACAGTCGCTGGAGCGCACCCGCGGTCGCGGTTGCTTCGGTCACTGTGATCATCTTCTTTCTGGCGGTCGGATCAGCCACGCGCGGCGGCCAGCGACTGCCTGGCCGCCTCGGCGACGTTCTCGGCGGTGAAGCCGAACTCGGCGAACAGGGTCTTCGCATCGGCGGAGGCGCCGAAGTGTTCGAGGGAGACGACGCGTCCCGCGTCACCCGTGAACCGGTACCACGTCAGCCCGATCCCGGCCTCGACCGCAACGCGGGCCTTCACGGACGGCGGCAGGACGCTGTCGCGGTACTCGCGCGGCTGCTCCTCGAACCACTCCACGGACGGCATCGACACCACCCGGGTCCCGACGCCCTCGGCCTCCAGCCGTTCCCGTGCGGCGACGGCGAGTTGGACCTCGGAACCGGTCGCGATCAGGACCACCTCGGGCGTCCCGGTCGAGGACTCCACCCGCACGTAGCCGCCCTTCGCCGTGCCCTCGTCGGACGCGTACGTCGGTACGCCCTGACGGGTGAGCACCAGGCCGTGCGGAGCGGGGTTCGTGGCGTGCCGCCGCAGGATCTCGCGCCAGGCGATCGCGGTCTCGTTGGCGTCCGCCGGGCGGACGACGTTGAGGCCCGGGATCGCGCGCAGCGAGGCGAGGTGCTCGACCGGCTGGTGGGTGGGGCCGTCCTCGCCGAGGCCGATGGAGTCGTGCGTCCACACGTACGTCACCGGCAGCTGCATCAGCGCGGACAGGCGCACGGCGTTGCGCATGTAGTCGGAGAACACCAGGAAGGTGCCGCCGTAGATCCGGGTGTTGCCGTGCAGGGTGATGCCGTTCATCTCCGCGGCCATGGAGTGCTCGCGGATGCCGAAGTGGATGGTGCGCCCGTACGGGTCGGCACCGGGCAGCGGGTTGCCGCCGGGCAGGAACGAGCTGTTCTTGTCGATCGTGGTGTTGTTGGAGCCGGCCAGGTCGGCCGAGCCGCCCCACAGCTCCGGGATGACCGCGCCCAGGGCCTGGAGGACCTTGCCGGACGCGGCGCGGGTGGCGACAGAGGCGCCCGTCTCGAAGACCGGCAGCGAGTCCTCCCAGCCCTCGGGGAGCTGACCGGCGACGACCCGGTCGAAGAGCGCCGCGCGCTCCGGGTCGCCCGCCCGCCACTTGTCGATCCGCTTGTCCCAGGTGGCGTGTTCCCGCGCACCCCGGTCGAGGGCCTCGCGGGTGCGGTCGAGGACCTCGGGCTCGACCTGGAAGGTCTGCTCCGGGTCGAAGCCGAGGGTGCGCTTGGTGGCGGCGATCTCGTCCTCGCCGAGGGCGGAGCCGTGCGCGGCCTCGGTGTTCCGCGCGTTCGGGGCGGGCCAGGCGATGATCGTGCGCATCGCGATGATCGAGGGTCGGCCGGTCTCGGCCTGCGCGGCCCTGAGCGCCGAGTGCAGCGCGTGGACGTCGATGTCGCCGTCGGCGGCGGGCTCGATCCGCTGGACGTGCCAGCCGTACGCCTCGTACCGTTTCAGCACGTCCTCGGAGAACGCGGTCGCGGTGTCGCCCTCGATGGAGATGTGGTTGTCGTCGTAGAGGAAGACCAGGTTGCCGAGGCGCTGGTGGCCGGCGAGGGAGGACGCCTCCGCGGAGATGCCCTCCTCCAGGTCGCCGTCGGAGACGATCGCCCAGACGGTGTGGTCGAACGGCGACTCGCCCTCGGGTGCCTCCGGGTCGAACAGGCCGCGCTCGTAGCGGGCGGCCATCGCCATGCCCACCGCGTTGGCGACACCCTGCCCGAGCGGGCCGGTGGTCGTCTCCACCCCGGCCGTGTGCCCGTACTCCGGGTGGCCGGGCGTCTTCGAACCGTGGGTGCGGAACGCCTTCAGGTCGTCGAGTTCCAGCTCGTACCCGGCGAGGAACAGCTGCGTGTAGAGGGTCAGCGAGGTGTGGCCCGGCGACAGGACGAAGCGGTCACGACCCGTCCACTCGGGGTCCGCGGGATCGTGACGCATTACCTTCTGAAAGATCGTGTACGCCGCCGGGGCCAGGCTCATCGCGGTGCCGGGGTGTCCGTTCCCGACCCGCTGCACGGCATCGGCCGCCAGAAGACGGGCGGTGTCGACGGCACGCCGGTCGAGTTCGGTCCATTCGAAGGTGTCCGGTGTCTGCGTGCTCATCTTCAAGAAGTCCTCGATCGGAGCGGGAAATCTGACCTGACGCGTTCAAACTTAAAAGTCTGACTTTTACGGGGGAAGGTCGCCGTGTGTCAGCCTGTGGTGAAAGTGGGACACCGACGGCGTGAACAGGGCGGCACGAGAAGGACATGGCGGACAGAACCATCCAAGGCGGAGTCGGTGACGGCGGCGTTGACACGATCAGAACGTTCCCCTTTCCGGCCGAATTGAGCGTGGGCGGTGTCGGCATGCAGGTCGGCCCGATGGGAACCGGCCGCACCTGGCACGCCGACGCGCCGCTGCACCGCGTCCACCGCATCGACTTCCACGTCGTGATGCTGTTCGACGCCGGCCCCGTGCACCACATGATCGACTTCGCCGGGTACGAGGCGACAGCGGGCGATCTGCTGTGGATCCGCCCCGGACAGGTCCACCGCTTCTCGCGCGGCAGCGAGTACCTCGGAACCGTCCTGACCATGCAGCCCGGCTTCCTGCCCCGCGCCACGGTCGAGGCCACCGGCCTGTACCGCTACGACCTGCCGCCCCTGCTGCACCCCTCCGGGCCCGAACTCGCCGGCCTGCGCTCCGCGCTCGCCCAACTCCGGCACGAGTACGAGGACACGACGACCCTGCCGACCGGTCTGCACACCGCGGTGCTGCGGCACTCCCTGACGGCGTTCCTGCTGCGCCTGGCCCATCTCGCGGCCAGCTCCGCGGAGGCGGCCCGCGGGCAGGCCGACACCACCTTCACGCTCTTCCGCGACGCCGTGGAGCGGGACTTCGCCACCAACCACAGCGTCAGCGCCTACGCCGACGGCCTCGGCTACTCCCGCCGCACCCTCGTACGGGCGGTGCGCGCCGCCACCGGGCAGACCCCCAAGGGCTTCATCGACCACCGCGTGATCCTGGAGGCCAAACGCCTCCTCGCCCACACCGACCTGCCGACGGGCCGGGTCGGCGCGGCGGTCGGCTTCCCCGACGCGGCGAACTTCTCCAAGTTCTTCCATCTGCACACGGACATGACTCCGGCCGCGTTCCGGGCGGAGCTGAGCTGAACCGCCCCCCGGCCGGGGCCGGGGACACGCGGATGCCCCGCGAGGTCCTCGCCTCGCGGGGCATCCGTCCTTCGGTGGGCCGGGTGAACGGGGCTCGCGCACCCGGCCGTTGGCCGGTCAGTGGCCGAAGTCGAACCAGTTGACGTTCACGAAGTCCGCCGGCTGGCCGCTGGTGAAGGTGAGATAGACGTCATGGGTGCCCGTGACCGAGGTGATGTTCGCCGGGACGGACCGCCAGGACTGCCAGCCACCGGTGTTGGCCACCGAGAAACTGCCGACCGGCGTGCTGGTACGGCTGTCCAGACGGACCTCGACCAGGCCGCTGACCCCGCCGGCGGCGCCGCTCGACACCCGCGCGACGAACTGCTTCGCCGCCGTGGAGCCGAAGTTGACGCCCTTGTAGAGGGCCCAGTCGCCGTTCGCGAGGGCACCGATGTTCTGGCCGCCCCCGGTGTCCGAGGTGGTCTCGGTGATCGTGCCCGACTGGCTGTCGTAGGACTCCGCCTGGATCGCGCCGTAGGCGTCACGGTTGCCGGTGGGCGGGGGAGTGGTGCCGCCCCCGCTGCCCGACTGGAGCACCTGGACGTAGTCCACGACCATCGGGTGGCCCGGCGCCGTGTCGTTGTCCAGGCCGCCGCCGAACGCGTCCGGGAACCCGCCGCCCATCGCCACGTTCAGGATGACGAAGTACCCGTGGTTGGTCGCGTTGGCCCAGGTCGTCGCGTCGACCTGATTGGCCGTCACCGTGTGGTAGTTGGTGCCGTCGACGTAGAAGCGGATCGCCTCCGGGCTCACCGAGCGGTCCCACTCCATGCTGTAGGTGTGGAAGCCGGACTGGCACGTCGAGCCGGGACAGGCCACGGAGTTGCCGATGCCGGTGGTCTCGTTGCAGGGGCCGCCCGGACTGGTGCCGCAGTGCATCGTGGCCCAGACCTTGTTCAGGCCCTGCACGTTCTCCATGATGTCCAGCTCGCCGACGCCCGGCCAGTTCTGGTAGTTGCCGCGGTACGGCGCGCCCAGCGCCCAGAACGCCGGCCAGTAGCCCTCGGCGGCGGTGCCGGTGACGTTCGGCATCTGGATGCGGGCCTCGACGCGCAGTTTGCCGCCGGCCGGGGGCTGGAAGTCGGTGCGGGTGGTCTCGATGCGTCCGGAGGTCCAGTGTCCGGCCGAGTCGCGCAGGGGGGTGATGCGCAGGTTGCCGTTGCCGTCGAGCGAGACGTTGTTGGTGCTGGAAGTCATCGTCTCGACCTCGCCCGTGCCCCAGTTGGACGGACCGCCGGGGTAGGAGATGCCGGTGTCGTACTGCCAGTTGCCGGTGTTCACGCCGGTACCGGCCGTGCCGTTGAAGTCGTCGAGGAAGACCTGGGACCAGCCCGACGGAGGGGTGGGCGCGGAGGCGTTCGCCACCGGTGAGGTGACCGTGGCGGCGGCCGCCGCCAGGCCGAGCGTGCCGAGGACGGCGACGAGTGCCCGCCGCAGCGGACGGCGTCTGTGGTGCGCGCCGGGGAGGGATATGCCGGAGGTGTCGTTCATGGGGGCCTCTCGGGTACGGGTGGGTGCGCGGGAGCCTCGGGAGCGCGAGGTTTTGAGAGCGCTCTCAGAGTGCGCCCAATGTGCTCCCGGCCACTGCGGCCGTCAAGAGGTGTAACCCGGGATTTCCTTCTGGGGCAGGTGAGTTCACCCGATGAAGGCAGGAATGTGCGGGCGGCGCCCGCGGTCACCGCCCGCCCCCGGAGCCGGACGTCCTTCCGGGGGCCGCCGTGGCCTGCCGGTCCCGGGTCAGAGCGCGCTGCCCGCCTTCCACCGGGCCCAGGAGAGGTTCCAGCCGTTGAGGCCGTTGGCCGGGTCGACCGTCCTCTCGCCCGAGTTCCTCACGATCACCACGTCGCCGAGCAGGGAGCTCTCGTAGAACTCGTAGCCCGCCACCGAACTGTCGTCCGCGCCCTTGGCGTCGTGCAGGCCCACGCAGCCGTGACTGGTGTTCTGGCTGCCGAACACCGAGGTGGACGCCCAGTAGTTGCCGTGGACGAAGGTGCCGGAAGTGGTAAGGCGCTGGGCGTGCGGGACGTCAGCGATGTCGTACTCGTCGCCCAGGCCGACCGTGGAGGACTCCATGCGGGTCTGCTTGAACCGTTCGCTGATCACCATGATCCCGGACCAGGTGGTGTGGTCCGCGTCGCCGCCGCTGACCGGATAACTCGCGAGCGTCGCGCCGTCCCGTCGTACCGTCATGCGCTTGGTGGACAGGTCGACCGTGCTGATCTGCTCGCGGCCGATGTGGAACGTGACGTCCTTGTGCTGAACACCGTATACACCATTCGATCCTTCGACGTCCTTCAACCGCAGGCTGAGCGTGACCGTGGTGCCGGCCGCCCAGTACGTCTCGGGCCGGAAGTCGAGCCGTGTGTCGCTGAACCAGTGCCCGACCACCTCGACGGCGGGCTCCGCGGTCACGCTGATCGCCTTCTCCACCGCGGCCCGGTCCGCGACGGCGTGCGTGAAGTTCAGGGACACCGGCATACCGACCCCGGACGTCGAGTTCGCCTCGGGTGTGAAGTAGCCGACGAACGTCGCGCCCGGCGACCTCGTGGTGAAGGTCGTGGTCTCGGCCGCCGCCCCCGTGGCCGCGGCGGTCACCGTGTACTTCGTCCCCGAGTACGGGTTCGCCGTCGACGTCCAGGTGGTCCTGGCGTGGTCGAAGGACCCCGCGAGTCTCGAGCCGTCGTTGCCGGTGACCGTCACCGAGGCGAGCGTCCCGTCGGTCACGGTGACCTCGACGGGGTCGGCGAAGGCCGCCTTCCTCGTGCCGTCCGCGGGGGTGACGGAGATCGCCGGCTTCCTCGCGGCGGCCTTCACGGAGGCGGGGGCCGTGCCGTCCGCGGAGGCCGCCGCGCCGGTCTTCTCCGTGGCGTCCGCCGAACCGCCGCACCCGGTGACCACGGCGGCCGGCACCGTGCCCAGCACGGCGAGGACCCCCCGCCTGGACCACTTCCGCGACTGCCCGGACCGGTTCGATGTGTGCGAGACGCCCACGCCATGCCTTCCTGAGATGTCCACCTTTGCCGGTGCATCGTGCCTCTCCCACCTGGGGCGACTCTGTGAATCCACGGGCCGCCGGCTGAGATTTCGATGAGGAGGACGACGGTCCCGGAGGCAGGTCTACGGCGCCCCGCCCGCCGTCTCCCGCCCGGGCTGCCAGCCCAGCGCCCGCGAGATGCCGCGTGCCGCGAGCCGTACCGCCGGAACCAGTACCGGCACCTGGGCGTCGGCCCGCGGTACGACGACCGAGACGGCGGCGACCACCGATCCGCCCGGTCCGCGCACCGGCGCGGCCACGGACAGGGCGTCCTCGGTGACCTGCCGGCTGCTCACCGCGACACCGCTGCGCCGCACCTCGGCCAGTTCCCGGCGCAGCCGGACCCCGTCGGTGATCGTGTGCGGGGTGAAGGAGGCCAGCGGGCCCGAGCAGTAGGTCTCCTGGAACGCGGCCTCCCCGTGGGCCAGCAGGACGAGCCCCACCCCGGTGGCGTGCAGCGGCCAGCGCGCGCCGACGCGGATGTGCACACCGACCGCCGAGCGCCCCGAGATCCACTCGATGTAGACGACCTCCGCCGCGTCCCGCACCGCCAGCTGCACGTTCTCGTGGGTGGCTTCGTACAGGTCCTCCAGGTGCGGCAGCGCGACCTGCCGCAGGGCGAGCCCGCGCGGGGCGAGCGCCGCGACCTCCCACAGTCGCAGCCCGACGTGGTAGACGCCGGACGCGTCCCGTTCCAGCGCGCCCCACTCGGTGAGGGCGGCGACGAGCCGGTGCGCGGTGGTCAGGGTGAGCCCGGCCCGGCGGCTGATGTCGGTGAGGCACAGCGCGGGGTGCTCGTGGTCGAACGCGCCCAGCACGGACAGCAGCCGGTCGGGCGCGGAGCGGTTCGTCATGGCCGGCGTCTCCCGGGTGGGCGAGGTGCTGCGGGCGGGGGCGGTGCTGGGCCGGAGGGCGCGCGCCGCTGAAGCCGTAGGGCCGCAGTCGTGCGAGGCGGGGTGGCGGCCGGTCAGGCGAGGCCGTCCTCCGCGACCCGCAGCAGCAGTGCGTGCAGGGCCTCGCGCTCGGCCGCGTCCAGGGGGTCGAGGAGCTCGTTGGTCACCCGCAGGCCCGCCTCGTCGGTGCCGCGCAGGAAGTCACGGCCGTCCGCGGTCAGTACGACGATGCGGCTGCGGCGGTCGTCGGGGGAGGGCCGGCGCTCGGCGAAGCCCTGCTTCTCCAGGTCGTCGACCAGCCCGACGATCGCGCTCGGGTCGTAGCCGAGACGGACGCTCAACTCGCGCTGCAGGGCGCCCTCCGAGGTGGCGAGCAGACGCAGGACCGCGTAGTGGCGCAGACGCAGCCCCGACTCCTGGAGGCAGGCGTTGAACAGCTGCCCGGAGCGCAGCCCCAGCCGGTACAGCAGATAGCCCGTGTCCGCGTGCAGCTCGCGCATCCACGGTTCGTTCGCGTCGATCGGGGCGGGGTTCGTGGCGGGCTGGCGGGTGATGGCGGGCTCCCTGGTCTCTCGGTGCGGACGGTCGCGGTCGTCGTGGTGATTTCAGCATGACGCACCCGTAGGCCATCAACAACTATTGACGTTAACAATTATTGCTCTTAGCTTCGATCTCGTAGCCGCACCGATGCGCCGTCACGGCGCATCCCATGTGAAGGGACTCGCCCGTGCCCAGCATCGATCTCACCGGCAAGGCCGCCGTCGTCACCGGCAGCGGCCGGGGACTCGGCCTCGCCTACGCCCACGCCCTCGCCGCCCACGGCGCGTCCGTGGTGGTCAACGACGTGGACGAGGCCGTGGCCGAGCAGGCCGTGAAGTCCATCACCGCGGCGGGCGGCACCGCCGTCGCCGAGGTCGTCGCCGTCGGCACCACCGAGGCCGCCGAGCGGCTGGTGGCCCGCGCGGTCGAGGAGTTCGGCCGGCTCGACGTCCTGGTCACCAACGCGGGCATCCTGCGCGACAAGGTGCTGTGGAAGATGACCGACGAGGACTTCGACGCGGTGATCACCACCCATCTCAGGGGCACCTTCACCTGCGCCCGCGCCGCCGCCGTACGGATGCGCGAGCAGGGCGAGGGCGGCACGCTCGTCCTGGTCGGCTCGCCCGCCGGGCAGCGCGGCAACTTCGGGCAGACGAACTACGCCGCCGCCAAGGCCGGCATCGCCGCCATGGCCCGCACCTGGTCCATGGAACTGGGTCGCGCCGGCATCACCGTCAACGCCGTCGTGCCGGTGGCCGCGACCGCCATGACCGAGACCATCCCCGCCTTCGCCCCCTACGTCGAGGCGCTGCGGAACGGCGAGCCGTTCCCCGGCTTCCTGCGCAAGGGCGAGGGCTTCGGCACGCCGGAGGACTGCGCCGGGCTGGTCGCCTTCCTGGCCTCCGAGGCCGCCCGGTCCGTCACCGGCCAGGCCATCGGCATCGGCGGTGACAAGGTGGCACTCTGGTCCCATCCGCAGGAGATCAGGGCGGCCTACGCGGACGGCGGCTGGACCCCCGGCGCCCTGGCCGACGCCTGGTCCACCTCGGTCGGCGCCGAACCGCAGACGGTGGGCATCCCGGCCCCCCAGTTCCCGGAGGCGTGATGGACTCCGTCATGAACGTCGAGGGTCTGAAGGCGATCGACGTCCACACCCACGCGGAGGTGTCCTCCAAGGGGCACTCTTCCCTGGCCGACGACCTGCACGACGCCTCCTCCGCCTACTTCAAGGTCGAGGGCAAGCGGAAGCCGACCCTGGAGGAGACGGCCGCGTACTACCGCGAGCGGGGCATGGCGGCCGTGATCTTCACGGTGGACGCCGAGTCCGCCACCGGCACGGCGCCCGTCCCCAACGAGGAGGTCGCCGAGGCGGCCGCCGCCAACGCCGACGTCCTCATCCCCTTCGCCTCCATCGACCCCTTCCGGGGCAGGGCCGGGGTGCGGCAGGCCCGTCGCCTGGTCGAGGAGTACGGGGTGAAGGGCTTCAAGTTCCACCCCAGCATCCAGGGCTTCTTCCCCGACGACCGCGCGGTGGCCTACGGCCTCTACGAGGTGATCGAGGAGACCGGGACCATCGCGCTGTTCCACACCGGCCAGACCGGTATCGGCGCCGGAGTGCCCGGCGGCGGCGGGATCAGGCTCAAGTACTCCAACCCGCTGCACGTGGACGACGTGGCCGCGGACTTCCCGCACCTCAAGATCATCCTGGCGCATCCCTCGTTCCCCTGGCAGGACGAGGCCCTCGCCGTCGCCACCCACAAGCCGGGCGTGCACATCGACCTGTCCGGCTGGTCGCCGAAGTACTTCCCGCCGCAGCTCGTGCAGTACGCCAACACGCTGCTCAGGGACAAGGTCCTGTTCGGCTCGGACTTCCCCGTCCTCACCCCCGACCGCTGGCTCGCCGACTTCGCGAAGCTGCCGATCAAGGACGAGGTCCGGCCGAAGATCCTCAAGGAGAACGCCGCCCGTCTGCTCGGGCTGACGACACCGTAAAGGGGCGCCAGATGCGCAACGAGGGACTCGGGTCCTGGCCCGCACGCCGGGCCCGCAAGACCCCGCACCGCACCGCCCTGGTCCACGGCGGCCAGTCGACCGACTACCGCACACTGTATGCACGCACCACCCGCCTCGCCCACGCCCTGCGCCTGCGGGGTCTGCGCCGCGGCGACCGGATCGCCTACCTCGGCCCCAACCACCCCTCCTACCTGGAGACCCTCTTCGCCGCCGGCACGCTCGGCGCGGTCTTCGTCCCCCTCAACACCCGCCTGGCCGGCCCGGAGATCGCCTACCAGCTGGCCGACTCCGGCGCCAAGGTCCTCGTCTACGGCCCCACCCACGCGGGGCTCGTCGCCGGACTCCCCGGCAGCACCGACGTACGGACGTACGTCGAGGTCGGCGCAGAGTACGAGCAGGCGCTGGCGTCGGCGCCTGCCGAGCCGGTCGACGAGCCGGTCGCCCCTGACGACACCTGCATCATCATGTACACCTCGGGCACCACCGGCCGCCCCAAGGGCGCCATGCTCACCCACGCCAACCTGACCTGGAACGCGGTCAACGTGCTGGTCGACACCGACCTGATCGCCGACGAACGCGCCCTGGTCTCCGCCCCGTTGTTCCACACGGCGGGCCTGAACATGCTCACCCTGCCGGTGCTGCTGAAGGGCGGCAGCTGCGTCCTGGTCGACGCCTTCGATCCCGGGCAGACCCTCGACCTGATCGAACAACACCGGATCACCTTCATGTTCGGGGTGCCGGCGATGTTCGACCAGGTGACCCGGCACCCGCGCTTCAAGGACGCCGACCTGTCCTCGCTGCGCATCCTGACCTGCGGCGGCTCACCGGTGCCGACCCCGCTGATCGCCGCCTACCAGGAACGCGGCCTGACCTTCCTGCAGGGCTACGGCATGACGGAGGCGTCCCCCGGCACCCTGTTCCTGGACGCCGAGCACGCCGTGAGCAAGGCCGGCTCGGCCGGCGTACCGCACTTCTTCAGCGACGTACGGGTGGTGCGCCCGGACCTCTCCCCGGCGGACGTCGACGAGCCGGGCGAGGTCGTGGTCCGCGGCCCGCACGTCATGCCGGGCTACTGGGGGCTGCCCGAGGAGACGGCCGCCTCCTTCGCGGACGGCTGGTTCCGCAGCGGCGACGCGGCCCGCGTCGACGAGGACGGATACGTCCACATCGTCGACCGCATCAAGGACATGATCATCTCGGGTGGGGAGAACATCTACCCGGCCGAGATCGAGGACCAGCTGCTGGCCCACCCGGACATCGTCGAGTGCGCGGTCATCGGCGTGCCGGACGACAAGTGGGGCGAGGTACCGCGCGCGGTGGTGGTGCCCCGCGAGGGCGCCCGGCTCGACGCGGACGAGGTGCTCGCCTCCCTGGCGGGCCGGCTGGCCAAGTACAAGATCCCCAAGTCGGTGGTGCTGGCGGACGAACTGCCCCGCACCGCCTCCGGAAAGCTCCTCAAGTCCCGGGTGCGCTCCCGGTTCGGCACCGACTCCTGAACAACTCTCCCGTGAGGAACGGCATATGAGCATCACCGTCAACGGTCTCGACGAACTGAAGAAGCTGGCCGGCGGCGACCTGGGCACCAGCGAGTGGATCGAGGTCACCCAGGAGCGCATCGACACGTTCGCCGACGCGACCGGCGACCACCAGTGGATCCACGTCGACCCGGAGAAGGCCGCGGCAGGCCCCTTCGGCGCCCCGATCGCCCACGGCTACCTCACCCTCTCCCTGTTCATCCCGCTGTTCACCGGGCTGCTGGACGTCCAGGGCGTCACCACGAAGGTCAACTACGGGCTGAACAAGGTGCGTTTCCCCGCGCCGGTGAAGGTCGGCTCGCGGATCCGCCTGGCCGCCCGGCTGGCCGAGGTCGAGGAGGTACCGGGCGGGGCGCAGATCACCGTCGACGGCACGATCGAGATCGAGGGCGGCGCGAAGCCGGCGGCGGTGCTGCAGAGCCTTTCGCGGTTCTACGCGTGAGCCGATGACCGCGGCGCCGAGGCCGCGGGAGCGGCGGTTCCACGCGTGAGCCGACGCGGGCTGCGGTCAGCTCTTGGGCGCGTCCCGGCGGTGTCGACCGCGCCACCGAGCCCTGGGCGAGCGGCGCGACCGGCGTGACCGGTCGCGCCGCTCCCCACGTCCCGTGCGGGGCGCCTCAGCCGACGACGTCCACGAAGACCGGGTTGGTGTAGAACCAGGTGTCGGCCCACGGGTCGCCGTTGCCCGGCTCGTGCGGGACCGGGCCGTGCGGGTCCACGGAGGCACCCAGGTAGCCGGCCCCGTTCCGGTTGCCGTCGCTGCCGCGCAACCGGACGTAGAAGGGCTCGTCGCCCGCGGTCAGCGGGATGCGCAGGGTGTACGTCCCCCTGCGGCCCCGGACGTCCTTCGTGTGCACGACCCTGGTGTCCGGCGCCCGCCAGGTGTCGGCGTCGGGCACCGGTCCGCGCACCGCGCCGCGGATCACGTCCACCTGCGCCAGGTCGGGCAGGACGCCCTGGGAGTTGGGGCGGGTCGCGGTGGTCACGGTCACGTCCAGGGTGAGCTTCTCGCCCCTGCGCACCCGCAGCCGGCCGCCGAGGGTGACACCCCGCCCGTGGTCGCAGTCCCGCTTCAGCCGGACGTCGAGCCCGTCGAGCAGATGCCCGTGGTCGAGCCAGACGCGGCCCGCGCGCAGACCGGCCATCACCGACCGGTAGCCGTAGTGGGTGACACCGACGTGGGTGCGGCTGAACTGGCCGGGCCAGAAGTCGCTGCCCGGCTGCGGGGTGTCGGTGTCCACCGGGTCCGGGAGCCTGCCGGTGTTGTCGAAGTTCTGCCCGGCCGGCCAGTCGCCGTTCTTCCAGGTGTCGAACACCACCCGGTGCGCGTCGGAGTTGGTGGTGATGGAGAACAGCCTGCCCTCGGACAGCATCGCGTCCCACAACCCGCCCACGGTCGCGGTCGCCCAGTCGAAGCCGCCGTAGGTGACGTAGGCGTCGGCCGGGTATCCCGCCCAGGACTGCGCGGACGGCTTGTTCTCGTACTCGCCGCGGATCGAGGTCGCGCCGCGCCACCCGGGCAGCGCCGCGCCCTGGGCGCCCGGCGCGCCCTCCATGCCGATCACGATCTCCGGGGCCGCGTCCCGCCAGCCGCGGATCTCGCGCGGGGAGTCGATGCCCAGGCGCAGCGGGTGGTTGGCGAGGACGAGCACGTCGTCCACGTAACCGGTGCGGCGCTGCTCCGCGAGCCACCGCAGGGCCCTGAGCGCGTGCGCCTCGTTGCGGGCGGTGTCGGCGGCGCCGGCGGCTCCCTCGGTGTAGCCGAGCAGCTTGCCGTCGTAGGCGAGTTCGAAGCGGGTCAGCAGGTCGACCTCGTGCGGGCCGGGGGCCGCGAAGACCGTGGCGTGCTCGGCGGCCGGGATGTACCACTCCAGGCCCTGGAAGATCAGCTGGCGGGGGTTCGCGGCGCGCGCCGCGAGGATCTCCTTGTGCTCCAGCGCGGCGCCGTGGGCGGCGTGCCCGAAGTTGGAGTGCTCGTTGAACACCATCCAGTCGAGGCCGAACCGGGCGCCCGCGCGGGCCAGTTGGGAGAAGGTGTACTTCGCGTCGTGGCTGTACACCGTGTGGATGTGGTGGTCGCCCACCAGGTAGGCGAGGTGCGGATCCTCGCCGCCGGGGCCGCGGCCGGCAGCCGCCGCGGGCACGGCGGCCGGCCCGAGGGCGAAGGCGGCCCCGAACAGGCCCGCGCGGCGCAGGAGTTTGCGCCGGGACACGCCCTGCGCCTCGAGGATGGCGGGGGAGACGGACGGGTCCGCCCAGTCGGGCAGTTGCTGCTCGGTCATCGGGGTCCTCGCCGGGTCAGTGGTTCATGAAGGAGGTCACGGGCAGCGCCCGGTCGACGATCCGGAGGTCACCGAGCCGTCCGTGCAGGATCTGGTCGATCCTTCCCGCGTACTCGTAGCCGCCGAGCAGCCAGGGCAGCCCGAGTGAGGTGAGGCCGACCGCGGGGGCGTGCGGGTTGCGGGCGACCGGGCAGCCCTGGACGTACAGCGTGGTGTGCCTGCCGTCGTTGACGACCGCGACGTGCCACCACCGCTCCCGGGCCGTCTCGTCGCCCCAGTTGGTGGCGATGCCCTGCTGGTTGAGCGGCCGCACCGCCCACTGCGGGCCGGGGCCGTCGGAGAGGGACAGTGTGGCGAGCGGCTCGTCGGGATCGTCCGCGGTCCTGCCGGCGGCGCCGCCCGTGCCGGTGCGGCTGACCAGACCGGACCAGGCGTTGCGCGAGGGGTCCCAGTCGGCGGGCAGCCGGTAGAACGCCTCGATGGTGTAACCGGACCGGAAGGTGGCCGAGTTGAGGGGGGCGCCGTCCACGGTCCGCAGATACGCGCCGGTGAGCGGCGACCTGTCACCCCGGAACTCCAGGCTGCCGTGACCCGGCTGGTCGGGGTGGTGGTCCGAGGACCAGATCAGCGCGCCGCCGCCGACGCTCACCACGCCGAGGTCGTTGCCCCGCCCGGACAGGTCGCGGACCGTGCCGGACACCGCCGAGCCCTCCGCGTGGCCGTCGAAACGCCAGTAGGCGAGGGTGCCGCGCACCAGGACGCTCGACGCGGGCCGGGCCGGCCGGGCGGGCACCGGGGCGAAGCCGGCGAAGCGGGCCGCGAAGTCGATGCCGACGGAGAACCGGTCGGCGTCGCCGCTCAGTTCGATCTCCTGCCGTTCCAGTTCGTTGAGTCCCTCGGCCGCCCGCCCGAGGATCCACGGGGAGACGGTCTCCACGTCGATGGTGTTCCGGTCCAGGTCGAAGCGGTAGAGGCGGATCATCGCCGCGCCGCCGAAGTAACGGTTCTGATAGTTCGTCAGATGCAGGTGGACGTCGTGCCCCGACGCGTTGCGCCGGGTCGCGCGGCCCGCGGGCCAGTAGTGCCCGTTGAGGGTGAGGAAGATCTGGTCGTGGTCCGCGACGAGCCCGTCCCACAGCTGCTGCCCGTACGACGACAACGTGTCGTCGGCCACGACCAGTTCGTGCGTGGTGAGGATCACCGGCGTGTGCGGGTGCGCGGCCAGTACCTCCTTCGCCCACGCGTAGCCCCTGGCAGACAGCCGCCAGTCCAGCGCGAGCACCATCCACTGACGGCCGGCGGCACCGAAGAGGTGGAAGGTGTTGTAGCCGTCGGGCGACGCCCCGCCGAACGTCGCGGCGCCCTCGAAGCGCTTCGGCCCGAAGGTGTCCAGATACGGCGTCGAGCCGCGCTGGTCGTCCGTCGAGGACCGCACGTCGTGGTTGCCGGCCAGGACGCTGTAGCCGACCCCGCGCCGGTCCAGCAGCCCGAACGCCTCGCCGATCGCGGCGCATTCGGCGGTGGCGCCGTTTTCCGTGAGGTCGCCGAGATGGGACAGGAAGACGATGTTGTCCTCCCTGCCGTGCTCCAGGAGATAGCGCAGCGACGCCTCGAAGGGCGCCCTGTCGATGCTCGGCCCGTCGAAGAGGTACTGCGTGTCGGGCATGACGGCCAGTGTGAAACGCCGGCTGTCCGGGTCGGGCCGCCAGTGGGCCGCCGCCCGCGGTGCCGCCTCGGCGGCGTCCGGCAGCGCGACCCCGGCCGCGGCGGCCGCGCCGAGCAGCGCGGTGGCCCGCAGGAAACCGCGTCGTCCGGCACCGGCCTGGGCGGCCTCGCCCTGATCGTGCTCATGCGAAGTGCACACGTGTGCTCCGTGAAGGTGAAACCGCGAGGGAAAGGGGGAGGGAGGCCCGCGGACAGCAGGGGGCCGGAAGCCGTAGAAGGGGGAAAGGGCCCCCCGGACCGGCCGGGGGGACCGGTCACAGCACGCGCAGGGTCCAGCTCCAGCGGTGGACGCCCGGCGCGACGAGATGGGCGGGGGACGTGTCGGGGCCGCACGAGGCCGTGCCCAGGCCCCGGTGCGCGGCGTCGATGTGGACCACGCAGCCCGGACGCGGGACCAGTTCGTCGTGGTGCCGCACCGCGGTCAGGTCCTCGGCGCGGTGGCGGGTCACGGAGACCTGCCGGGGCTCGTCGAGCAGGACGGTGAGCCCGGTCGCGTCCGGCGCGGACAGCGTGAAGTGCCGTACGCCGTGCCGCCCGCCGCTCTCCTGCGGCCGCAGGTAGGGGGTGAACAACTCGTCGACGGGGACCCGGTGATGGCCCACCGGGGCGCCCGCCCGGCGGTCCGGGTACGACTCCCAGGGGCCCTGCCCGAACCACTCCATCAGGTCCAGGCCCGCCACCGTCTCGAACACGGAGCCGACCCGGGCCACGTCGTCGAGGCCGTCCGGCAGCTCGGCCGACTCCTCGATCCGCAGCCCGCCCTCGACGGAAGTGAGGACCTGGACGTGGCGGACGACACCCGCCTGTGCCGCGTACTCGGCGAGGACCGTGACCCCGGCCTGCGTCCGCCGTACGTCGACGGCCTTGCGGACCAGCCGGTCCAGGCCCCACGAACGCCAGCGCGGCGCGATCCCCCCGAGTTCGTCGTTGTCGGTGGGCGCCCGCCACAGCGACAGCGTGGGCGCGGTGGTCAGCAGGGGATGGACCAGCAGGCCGTCCGCGTCGACCTCCACCCGGCGGTCCGCGACCGGGACGACAGCTGCCGGAGCGGACGCCCGCAGGCGCACCTGGGGCAGGCACACCACCGTGCCGCGCGGCGCCCACGGCTCGTCGCGCGCGGTCGTGACCCGCAGCGTCAGCCAGGCCTCGCCGCCGTCCGGCGGCAGCGCGAACGGCACCGGCACCGCCGCCGTCTCACCCGGGCGCAGATCGGGCAGTTCGGCCGGCGCGGTCAGCACCCGGCCGTCGGCCAGGGCCAGTTCCCACGCGGCCGACAGCCAGTCCAGACCGCGGAAGTGCTGGTGGTTGCCGATCACGACACCCTCGTGCCGGAAGCACTCCAGCCGCACGGGCGCCGCGATCTCCCGGTGCTCGTACAGCGCGGGCTTGGGCGTGCGGTCGGGGAAGACCACGCCGTCCGCGATGAACGCGCCGTCGTGGACCGTCTCCCCGAAGTCACCGCCGTACGCCCAGCGGTGGCCGGGCGCGGCGACGCCGCCCTCGTACAGCCCGGCGCCCGCGCGCCCGGCCGGTCTTCCGTCACTCACACGCTGCAGGATTCCGTGGTCCCAGAACTCCCAGATGAAGCCGCCCTGAAGACCCGGGGTGGACTCGATGGCGGCCCAGTGCTCGGCGAGCGTGCCGTTGCTGTTGCCCATGGCGTGGGAGTACTCGCACTGGATGAGGGGCCGCGTCTGCCGGCCCGACAGGGCGTGCGCGACGCAGTCCTCGATCGGCGCGTACATCGGACAGGCGATGTCCGAGGCGTCGTCGGTGGCCGCCCAGCCGAGCTTGGCCGCCCCCTCGTACTGGAGCGGCCGGGTCGGGTCGTGGCGGCGCGCCCAGCCGGCCGCCGCGTCGTGGTTCGCGCCGTAGTCGGACTCGTTGCCCAGCGACCAGATGATCACCGACGGGTGGTTCTTGTCGCGCAGGACCATCCGCGAGACCCGGTCCACGAAGGCGCTCAGGTAGCGCGGGTCGCCGGCGATCTCGTGCGCGTGGTCGTGCGACTCGATGTCCGCCTCGTCCACGACGTAGAACCCGAGCTCGTCGGAGAGGTCGTACAGCGCCGGGTCGTTCGGGTAGTGGGCGGTGCGGATCGCGTTGAAGCCGAAGCGCTTGAGCAGGACGAGGTCGGCCCGCAGGTGGTCCGGTGAGACCGTACGGCCGGTCAGCGGATGGAAGTCGTGCCGGTTGACGCCCCGGACGTAGACCCGCTCACCGTTCACCAGCAGGTCCCGGCCGCTGATCTCGACGTCGCGAAAACCGACGCGGTGGTGCGAGGTGTCGGCGACCGTCCCCTCGGGCCGGTGCAGGCGGACGGTCAGGTCGTACAGCTCGGGCGTCTCCGCGTTCCAGGTGCGCACCTCGGGGACGTGGACGCGCAGCCGCGCCTCACCGAGGAAGTCGGAGACCCGCTCGTCCGCGGCGTTGGCCCGGTCGAACTCCCCGTCCTGGCCGAGGAGAAGGCCGTCCAGCTCACCGCTGACGTACCAGCCCGCCGGCAGCGCGCCGCCCGCGTCGCGCACCAGGCAGTCCACCCGCAGCTCACCGTCACGGCCCGCCCGGACGGTCACGTCGGCCAGGTGCAGCGGGTCCGTCGCGTACAGCAGCACCGACCGCGGCAGGCCGCCGTGCCACCACTGGTCCTGGTCCTCGATGTGCGAGGAGTCCGACCACTTCACGACCGTCAGCCGTACCGTGGCCGGCGCCCCGGGGCGTACGGCGTCGGACAGGTCGAACTCGGCGGCCAGGTGGGAGTCCTTGGAGAGGCCCACCGGCCGCCCGTCCACGTGCACCAGCAGCACGCTCTCGGCGGCCCCGACCTGGAGCACGATCCGCCGCCCGGCCCACTCGGCGGGCACGTCGACCTCGCGCTCGTACACACCCGTCGGGTTGGCGGCGGGAGACAGCGGCGGGAATTGCGCATACGGCATACGGACGTTGGTGTACTGCGGAAGGTCGTCCGTCTCCTGCATGGTCCACACACCGGGCACCTGCGACGACGACCAGACGCCGCCGACCGGTGCGTCCGGAGCGGGCAGCAGCTGGAAGCGCCACTCGCCGTCCAGACACAGGGCCCCGGACCGGCGGTCGACCGCGTTCATGGGCAGCCGTCCCCAGGAGGTCACCTCGGGTGTCTCCCAGGGCCGCAGGGCGAACAGCGGATCGCCGGTCATCCTCGGACCGCTCCCTTCGCGAGGTCACCGATGATCTGTTTGGCGCCGAGCGCGAACACGATCAGCAGCGGGACCAGGGCGAGCAGCGCGCCGGTCATCACGATGCCGTAGTCGGTGGTGCCGTGGGTGCCGTTGAGCTGGGACAGCGCGACCTGGAGCGTCACGTTGTCGGGGTCGGTGAGAGCGATCAGGGGCCAGGCGAAGTCGTTCCACTGGCCCATGAAGGTGAAGATGCCGAGGAAGGCGAGGCCCGGGCGGACCACCGGCAGCGCCACGTGCCAGTACTGGCGCAGGAAGTTCGCCCCGTCCAGCCTGGAGGCGTCCAGGAGTTCGTCCGGGATGGCGCTGCGCATGTACTGCCGCATCCAGAAGATGCCGAACGCGTTGGCCGCGGCCGGCACGATGAGCGAGGTCATCGAGCCGATCCAGCCGATCCTCGCCATCACCACGAACTGCGGGATGACCGACAGCTGCGCCGGCACCATGAAGATCACCATGAGGAGCCCGAACAGCGGCCGCCGGCCGGGGAAGGCGAACTTCGCGAAGACGAAGGCCGCCAGCGAGTCGAAGAACAGGACCAGGAAGGTCACCGACACCGCGACCAGCAGGGAGTTCCACATCGAGCCGAAGAAGTCGACGGCGTCGAAGAGATGGCGGACGTTCTCCGGGAAGTGCGTGCCCGGCAGCAGCTTCGGCGGGTAGGAGAAGATCTCCGACGAGGTGTGCGTCGACATGATCACGGCCCAGTAGAACGGGAAGGCCGAGAGCAGGGTGCCGAGGATCAGCGGGAGGTGCAGCGCGAGGCCCCGGCGGCGGGAGCCCTTGATGGATGCCATGGTGCGCCCTTCCTAGTCTTCGCCCCGGCGCTGCACGAGGCGCCAGTTGACGATCGAGAAGAGGACGACGACGAGGAAGATGCCCCACGCCACCGCGGCGCCGTACCCGAAGTCGTTGTTGTCGAAGGTCTGCTGGAAGAAGTAGAGGACCATCGTCTGGCCCGAGTGGCCCGGACCGCCCGCGAACGTCGAGTCGTTGGACGAGGTCTGCAGCAGGACCCGCGGTTCCGAGAAGCTCTGCAGGCCGGTGACCGTCGAGACGACCAGCACGAACAGCAGCGTGGGCCGCAGCAGCGGCAGCGTGATCCGGAGGAACGTCTGGACCGGTCCCGCGCCGTCCACGCGCGCGGCCTCGTACAGGTCGCTCGGGACGGTCTGCAGTCCGGCCAGGAAGATGATGGCGTTGTAGCCGGTCCACTGCCAGGTCATCAGGGTCGCGATGGTGACCTTGATGCCCCAGGGCGTGTTCAGCCAGGCCACCTGGTCGAGGCCCACCGCGTGCAGGACGGCGTTCACCATGCCGGCGTTGGTGGAGAAGATCGACCCGAAGACGATCGCGATCGCGACGACCGAGGTGACGCTCGGCAGGAAGTAGGCGACGCGGTAGACGCTCTTGAAGCGGACCGCCGAGTTGAGCATCACGGCCGTGATCATCGCCAGGAGGATCATGGGGAAGGTGGCCAGCACCCAGATGACGACCGTGTTGCCGATCGAGTTCCAGAAGTCGCCGTCGCTCAGCAGGTACCGGTACTGCGAGAGTCCGGCCCACTCCATCGGGCCGAGGCCGTCCCAGCGGTGGAAGGACAGGTAGAGGGAGAAGCCGACGGGGAACAGCCCGAAGCCGAGGAAGAGCAGGTAGAAGGGCGAGATCGCGGCGTAGAGGTGCCAGTGCTTGCGGAATCCCGTCCTCGGCCGGACGGGCGAGGGCTGTGCCACCGCGGGCGGGGTCTGCTCGAGGACGGCCATCAGTGGCTCACCCCCAGGTGCTTCGCGATCCGCCGGCACTTGCTCATGGCGTCACTCCAGGCCTTCTTCGGGTCCTTGCCGAGGACGCCGACGTTCTTGATCTCGTCCTTGAGGGGCTGCCCGAGCGCTATGTCGTACGGGCTGTTGTAGGCGACCACGATCTTCTGCGCGGCCGGCCCGAAGACGTCGGTGGTGACCTGGCCGCCGAAGAAGGGGTCGGGCTCCCGCATCTGCTCCAGGCCGTAGGAGGCGGGCGTGGAGGGGAAGAGGCCGGCGTCGACGTAACCCTGCGCCTGGTTGGCCGCGTCGAGCATCCAGGCGATGATCGCGAAGGCCCGCTCGGGCTCGCGGCACGCCTTGGTGATCGACAGGAACGAGCCGCCGTTGTTGGCGGGCCGCACCGGCATCTGTGCCACCCGCCACCTGCCCTTGGTCCTCGGCACGCCGTTCTTGATGTCGAAACTGGCCCAGGAGGCGTTCAGTTGGGTCGGCAGCTTGCCGGCCTGGATGGCGGACAACTGGTCCGGGGTACCGCTCACCAGGTCCGAGACGATCCCGCGCTGCTTGGCCTCCACTGCGAGCGCCCAGGCCCGGCGCACATGCTCCTGGTCGCCGATGAAGTGGCGGTCCCTGTCGACGTACCGCTTCGCGCCCTGCTGCACGACGTTCTCGAAGACGCCGTTGACGTCGGTGAGCAGTTTGGCCCCCGGGACGCGCCTGCCCAGTCGCACGCCCGCGTCGAAGAACCTCTCCCAGGTGTCGAGTTCGCGGGTGACGTCGTCGGGTTCGTACGGCAGTCCCGCCCTGCGGTAGACGTCGTACTGGTAGAAGTGCGCGACCGGTCCGCAGTCGATCGGGAAGCCGACCATCGTGCCGTCGTCGGCGATGCCCTGATCCCATTTCCAGGGCAGGTACCGGCTCCGGTACTTCTCCGCGCCGAGCGTCCGCAGATCGATGAACTGGTTGGCGTTCGGCAGGTAGGCGGCCATGTCCTCGCCCTTGAGCCCCGCGATGTCGGGGATGTGGGCCCGGCCGGTGATGGTGGTGATCAGCTTGGACCGGTACTGGCCGCCGATCTGGATGGCCCGCAGGTCCACGGAGCTGTCGTAACGCGCCTTCGCGTTCTTGACGACCGTGTCGCTCAGGCCGCCGCTCCAGTACCACAGGACCATCTCGCGGCCGGTCGAACCGGTCGGAACGGCACAGCCGGACGCCAGGCCGCCGAGCGCCGTGGTGGCCGAGCCGCCCAGTCCGGCGCGCAGCAGGCCTCTTCGTGAGAGCCGCACAGCTCCCACCGCCTTTCGGGTCTGTTCGTGAGGTCGCACGGGTGTGGGGATGAGGTCAGTGCCGTGGTGCGGGCGGGGTGACGGGCGCGTACCGCACGGGAGGACCGGGGTCCTTCGGCATCCGCTCCGCCAGGAAGCCGTACGCCCGCTTCAGTTCGGGGTCGGTCAGGGCGCGCCACCAGCGGTCCACGCCGTACCAGCCGGGGGCCGCCAGCGCGCCCCCGTGATGCCCGACGGACAGGCCCGCCGCCAGCACGGCGAACCGCAGCCGCTCGGCCAGCGGCCAGCCGCCCAGCGAGGCGGCGACGAAGCTCGCGCCGAAGACGTCACCGGCGCCCGTCGCGTCGAGGACATCGATGTCGAGGGCCGGCACGTCCGCGTACTCGCCCGTCGTCTGGTCGACGGCGACCGCCCCCTCGCCGCCCCGGGTGACCACGGCCACCGGCACCAGCTCGCAGAGCGTGCCCAGCGCGGCGACCGCGCTGTCGGTGCGGGTGTAGGCCATGGCCTCGGCCTCGTTGGGGAGGAAGGCGTGGCACAGGGCGAGCTGGTCGAGCAGGTCGGTGGACCACCGCTGGGTGGGGTCCCAGCCGACGTCGGCGTAGATCTGCGTGCCGTTCGCGGCCGCCTTGGCCGGCCAGGCGCGCGGCTCGGCCTCCAGGTGCACCAGGGCGGTACGCGCCTCGGGCGGGTCGCCGATCAGGACGTCCTGCGAGTACGGCGGTTCCTGGCCGTGGGTGATCAGGGACCGGTCCCCGGCATGGGCGAGGGAGACGGTGACGGGGGTGTGCCAGCCGTCCGCGACCCGGGAGAGCGAGAGGTCGACGCCCTCCTGGCCGGCCAGGACCTCCTGGCAGTGGGAGCCGTAGAAGTCGTCGCCGAAGACCGTGGCCAGGGAGGTGCTCAGGCCGAAGCGGGCGGCGGCCACCGCCAGGTTGGCGATGCCGCCCGGGCCGCAGCCCATGCCGCCCGTCCAGATCTCCTCGCCCGGGGTGGGCGGCTTGCCCAGCCCGGTGAGGACGAGGTCGTAGAAGAGCAGGCCGGTCAGCAGCACCTCGGGCCGGTCGTCGACCACGCGCACATCCTCTCGCCGGGAGAGCTCGTCAAAACTCTTCATTTCGGTGACCGGAATCGTGCGCTGCTCCGCGTGATTGGTCAATACCCGAGCAGAACTGAGCATAGAAATGATCGAAGATGACGAGTAGTGTTCACGTCGTGCTGGCAGAACGACGACACCAACTCATCCTGCGGGCCCTGCGCTCGGGCGGCCCCGCGGCTGTGACCGACCTCTCCGAGCAGCTCGGAGTGAGCCCCGCCACCATCAGGCGCGACCTGCTGAAACTCGAGGAGGACGGACTGCTCACCCGGGTGCACGGCGGCGCCGTGGCCGACGAGGGCGACCAACCCTTCGCCGAGGTCGCCGAGGTGCGCGTGGGCGAGAAGGACGCCATAGCCGCGCACGCCGCCCGGATGGTCGCGGACGGCGACTCGGTGCTGCTCGACATCGGCACCACCGCCTATCGCCTGGCCAGGCAGCTGCACGGCCGCCGGCTCACCGTGATCACCAGCAACCTGGTGGTCTACGAGGAACTCGCCGACGACGAGGGCATCGAGCTGGTGCTCCTGGGCGGCGTGGTCCGCCGCGACTACCGCTCCCTGGTCGGTTTCCTGACCGAGGACAACCTGCGCCAGCTGCACGCCGACTGGCTCTTCCTCGGCACCAGCGGAGTGCGCCCGGGCGGCCAGGTGATGGACACGACGGTGGTCGAGGTGCCGGTCAAGCGGGCCATGATCAAGAGCAGCGAGAAGGTCGTCCTGCTCGCGGACTCGGCGAAGTTCCCGGGTACGGGCATGGCGAAGGTCTGCGGTCCCGAGGACCTGGACGTGGTGGTGACGAACGGGCCGGTGAACCCGGTGACGCGGTCCTCCCTGGAGGAGGCGGGCGTCGACGTGGTCCTGGCCCAGGAACCAGGGAAGGCGGGTGCGGCGTGAAGCTGACGATTCTGGGCGGCGGCGGGTTCCGGGTGCCGCTCGTGTACGGCGCGCTGCTGACGGACCGCGGGGAGGGGCGGGTCACGGACGTCGTTCTGCACGATCTGGACGACAGCCGACTGTATGCGGTCGCCCGTGTACTGGCCGAACAGGCGTCGACCGTGTCCGACGCCCCCCGGGTCACCGCCACCACCGACCTGGACGAGGCCCTGCGCGGCGCCGACTTCGTGTTCTCCGCGATCCGCGTCGGCGGCCTGGAGGGCCGCGCGGACGACGAGCGGGTGGCGCTCGCGGAAGGCGTCCTCGGCCAGGAGACCGTCGGCGCGGGCGGCATCGCCTACGGGCTGCGGACCGTGCCGGTCGCCGTCGACATCGCCCGCCGCGTGGCCCGCCTCGCCCCGGACGCCTGGGTCATCAACTTCACCAACCCGGCGGGCCTGGTCACCGAGGCCATGTCCCGCCACCTCGGCGACCGCGTCATCGGCATCTGCGACTCCCCGGTCGGCCTCGGCCGCCGTATCGCCCGCATGCTCGGCGCGAACCCGCAGGAGGCGTGGATCGACTACGTCGGCCTCAACCACCTCGGCTGGGTCCGCGGACTGCGGGTGGCCGGCCGCGACGAGCTGCCGCGACTGCTCGCCGACCCGGACCTGCTCGGCTCCTTCGAGGAGGGCAAGCTGTTCGGCGTCGACTGGCTCCAGTCGCTCGGCGCGATCCCCAACGAGTACCTGCACTACTACTACTTCAACCGGGAGGCCGTACGCGCCTACCAGCAGGCCGACAAGACCCGCGGCGCCTTCCTGCGCGACCAGCAGGCACGTTTCTACGACGAGATGCGGCGCCCGGACGCGTCCGCCCTCACCGCCTGGGACCGCACCCGCGCCGAGCGCGAGGCGACCTACATGGCCGAGAACCGGGAGACGGCGGGCGCCGGTGAGCGCGACGCCGACGACCTCTCCGGCGGCTACGAGAAGGTCGCGCTCGCCCTGATGCGGGCCATCGCCCGCGACGAACGCACCACGCTGATCCTCAACGTCCGCAACCAGGGCACCCTCTCGGTGCTCGACGCGGACGCCGTCATCGAGGTGCCGTGCCTGGTCGACGCCAACGGCGCGCACCCCGTCTCGGTGGACCCGCTGCCCGACCACGCGACCGGCCTGGTGTGCTCGGTCAAGGCGGTGGAGCGCGAGGTCCTGGCGGCCGCCGCGTCCGGCTCCCGCGCGACGGCGGTCAAGGCGTTCGCGCTGCACCCGCTCGTCGACTCCGTGAACGTGGCCCGCAGGCTGGTCGAGGGCTACACCGACGTCCACCCCGGACTGGCGTACCTTACGTAGCGCCGTTAGTAAGCGCTTTCCGGCCTTTTGGCTCACCCTCTGGCTCCCAGCCTTCCTGGAGACTCTCATGCACGACGAACGCCGACGGATCGAGGAGCGCGTCGAGCGCGTCCACACCCAGCGCGTCAAGCCCGCGATCTACGCGGCCGGCGTCCCCCTCGAGGTCGAGGCCTGGCAGGCGCCGGGGGAGCCGGTCCCGTTCGAGGAGGCCGCCGCCGCCCCCTACGAGCCCTTCGCGATGGACACCCCCTGGGGGCCGCCCTGGGGCACGACCTGGTTCCGGATGCGCGGGCAGGTGCCCGCGGAGTGGGCCGGCAAGCGCGTTGAGGCCGTCATCGACCTCGGCTTCGTGGGGGACTGGCCCGGCAACCAGGCCGAGGCCCTGGTCCACCTCACCGACGGGACGCCGCTGAAGGCGGTCAACCCGCTCAACCAGTACGTCGCGGTCGCCAACCCGGCGGTGGGCGGCGAGACGATCGACTACCTCGTGGAGGCGGCCTCCAACCCGGACATCCTCGCCGACAACTTCTCGAAGGCCACCCCGCTCGGTGACATCCTGACCGCGGGCGACAAGCCGCTCTACACCTTCCGGCGGGCCGACATCGCCGTCCTCGACGAGGAGGTCTGGCACCTCGACCTGGACCTCCAGGTCCTGCGCGAGCTCATGGTCCACCTCGGCGAGCACGAACCGCGCCGCCACGAGATCATGCACGCCCTGGACCGCGCCATGGACACCCTGGACCTCGACGACGTCTCCGGCAGCGCCGCGGCCGTCCGCGAGGTGCTCGCCCCCGTCCTGGCCAGGCCCGCGCACGCCAGCGCCCACACCATCTCCGGCGTCGGCCACGCGCACATCGACTCCGCCTGGCTGTGGCCCATCCGCGAGACCAAGCGCAAGACCTCCCGCACCTTCTCCAACGTCACCTCGCTCGCCGACGAGTACGACGACTTCGTCTTCGCCTGCTCCCAGGCCCAGCAGTACGAATGGGTCCGGGACAACTATCCCCAGGTGTGGGCCGCATCCAGGAGTCGGTGAAGAAGGGCCAGTGGGCGCCCGTCGGCGGCATGTGGGTCGAGGCGGACGGCAACCTGCCCGGCGGCGAGGCCGTCGCCCGGCAGTTCATCCACGGCAAGCGGTTCTTCATCGAGCACTTCGGCGTGGAGACCAAGGGCGTCTGGCTGCCCGACTCCTTCGGCTACAACGCCGCCTACCCGCAGCTCGCCAAGCTCGCCGGCAACGACTGGTTCCTCACCCAGAAGATCTCCTGGAACCAGACGAACAAGTTCCCCCACCACACCTTCTGGTGGGAGGGCATCGACGGCACCCGCATCTTCACCCACTTCCCGCCGGTCGACACCTACAACGCCCGCTTCAGCGGCGAGGAGATGGACCGGGCGGTGCGCAACTACTCGGAGAAGGGCGGCGGTACGCGCTCCCTGGCTCCGTTCGGCTGGGGCGACGGCGGCGGCGGCCCCACCCGCGAGATCATGGAACGCGCCCGTCGGCTCGCCGACCTGGAGGGCTCGCCCAAGGTCGTCGTCGAACACCCCGACGCGTTCTTCAAGGCCGCCCGCGACGAGTACCCGGACGCCCCGGTCTGGGTCGGCGAGCTGTACCTGGAACTGCACCGCGCCACCTACACCTCCCAGGCCCGCACCAAGCAGGGCAACCGCCGCAGCGAACACAAGCTGCGCGAAGCCGAGTTGTGGGCGACGACGGCCGCGCTGCACGCGCCGGGCTACGCCTACCCGTACGAGAAGCTGGACCGGCTGTGGAAGACGGTGCTGCTGCACCAGTTCCACGACATCCTGCCGGGCTCCTCGATCGCCTGGGTGCACCGGGAGGCGGAGGCCGAGTACGCGCGGGTGGCCCGGGAACTGGAGCAGCTGACGGCCGAGGCGGTCGCCGCCCTCGGGGACGGTGGCAGCCGGGTGTTCAACACCAGCCCGTACGCCCGCGCCGAGGTGGTCCGCACGTCCGCGGGCGCGCCCGCCTACGTGGAGGTGCCCGCGAGCGGCAGCGCGCCGCTGGCCGCCGCCGAACCGCCGCGTCCGGTGACGGTCCGTGGCCGGGTCCTCGACAACGGCCTGGTACGGGTGGAGGTCGCCGCGGACGGCACCCTGTCGTCCGTCCTGGACCTGCGGGCGAACCGCGAGGTCCTCGCCGGACCCGGCAACCTGCTGCGCCTGCACACCGACCTGCCCAACTACTGGGACGCCTGGGACATCGACAAGCACTACCGCAACCGCTTCACGGACCTGCTGGAAGCGGACGCGGTGGCCGTCGTCGAGGAGGACCCGCTGCTCGGCGCGGTCCGCGTCACGCGCTCGTTCGGCAAGGGGTCGCGGATCACCCAGACCGTCACCCTGCGGGCCGGCAGCCCCCGCGTCGACATCGAGACCGACATCGACTGGCACGAGGCCGAGAAGATCCTCAAGGCGTCCTTCCCGGTGGACATCCGCGCCCCGCACTCCTCGGCCGAGATCCAGTTCGGCCACGTCCAGCGCCCCACCCACACCAACACCACCTGGGAGGCGGCCCGTTTCGAGGTCTCCGGCCACCGCTGGGTGCACCTGGCCGAACCGGGCTACGGTGTCGCGGTCATCAACGACTCGACGTACGGCCACGACGTCACCCGCACGGTCCGCGAGGACGGCGGTACGACGACCACGGTCGCCCTGAGCCTGGTCCGCGCCCCGCGGATCCCCGATCCGGAGGCCGACCAGGGCCGGCACCGCTTCACCTACTCCCTGCTGCCGGGCGCCACCGTCGGCGACGCGGTCGCCGAGGGCTACGCCCTCAACCTGCCGCTGCGGGTGGCCGATTCGGCGGGCGCGCCCGAGCCGGTCGTCTCCGTGGACGGCGAGGGCCTGACCGTCGAGGCCGTGAAGCTCGCCGACGACGCGTCCGGCGACGTCGTCGTCCGTCTGTACGAGTCGCGCGGCGGTCGCGCCCAGGGCGTGCTGCGCACCGGGTTCCCGCTCGCCGGCGCCGAGGTCACCGACCTGCTGGAGCGGCCGCTCGACGGGGCGGAGGCGGAGGCGGTGCTCGACGGGGACGGTGCTCTCGCGCTCTCGCTGCGGCCGTTCCAGATCCTGACCCTGCGGCTGCGGCGGGAGACCGGCGGCCGGTAGCAGCCGGCATCGGCGGGAGGGCGCGGTCACGCGCCCTCCCGCCCCGGATGCCCCCCAGCCAAGTGCCCCACCCAGCCGAGGAGTTCAGCCATGCCCGTACAGCCGTGGTTCACCGACGCCAAGTTGGGGATCTTCGTCCACTGGGGGATCTACGCCGTCGACGGCGTCCAGGAGTCCTGGTCGTTCTACGACGGCGTCGTGCCGCACGAGCGGTACATGTCCCAGCTCGGCCGCTTCACCGGCGCCCGGTACGACCCGCGTGCCTGGGCCGACCTCTTCGCCCGGGCGGGCGCCAGGTACGCGGTCCTCACCAGCCGCCACCACGACGGCGTCGCCCTGTGGGACACCGCGTACGGCGACCTCCACCTGGGCCGGGACTACCTCACCGGCTATGCCGAGGCCCTGCGCGAGAGGGGTTTGAAGGTCGGCTTCTACTACTCGCACTCCGACTGGAACCACCCCGACTACGCCTCCACCCGCAAGCCGGGCCGGCCCCCGGAGCAGGCGGACAACCGTTACTCCGAGGTCGCCGCCGAGGACGAGGACCTGGACGCCTGGGAGCGGTTCATCGCCTACCGCGACGGCCAGGTGAGGGAACTCGCCTCGCGATACCGCCCCGACCTGATGTGGTTCGACGGCGAGTGGGAGCGCAGCGAGGAGCAGTGGCGGATACCCGAACTCGCCGCGCTCGTCCGCTCGTACGCGCCCGACGTCGTCTTCAACGCCCGCATGCTCAGTGAGGGCGACTACGCCACCCCCGAGCAGGGCGCTCCCATCGAACCACCGCCGGGACCCTGGGAGTTGTGCCTGACCATCAACGACTCGTGGGGCTACCAGCACGCCGACCACAACCACAAGTCGCTGAGCCAGCTGATCCGTTACTTCAGCGAGACGATCGGCGGGGGCGGCAACCTGCTCCTCGACGTCGGCCCGACGGAGGACGGCACCATCCCGCAGCCGCAGGTCGAGCGCCTCGAAGGTCTGGGGGAGTGGATCCGCAAGCACTCCGAGGCCGTGTACGGCACGGTCCGCGGGCTTCCGTCCGGGCACCACTACGGGCCCAGCACGCTGTCCGCCGACAGGCGCACCCTCTACCTCACCCTGTTCGACATCCCGCGCGCCGAGATCGGCATACGCGGTCTCGTCACGCCGGTCAGCCGGGTCACGGTGCTGGGCACCGGCACCCGGCTCGGCCACCGGGTCGTCGGCGGGCTGCACGAGGCCGTCGGGGTGCTGTTCGTCGACCCGCCCGCCGGGTCCGACCTCGACCCGCACGCCACCGTGCTCAAGGTCGAACTGGACGGGGAACTGGAGCTGTACCGCGGGTCGGGCCGGTTCTGAGGCCGTGCACCGCGGGCCGGCGTGGGGTGCCCGGCCGTGCACCCCACGCCTGCCGCGCCGCCGGTCCGGTTCAGCCGGTGAAGCCGGCCGTGATCGACGTGAACTGCCAGGTGTTCTGGTTGATGCCGGAGCAGTTGCTCACCACTCCGCCGCCCGCGCACGGCCGGTCACGGTTGACCGCCCAGTAGGCGAGACGGGCGATGTGGTGGCTGTTGGACCAGTCGCGGATCTGGGTCCAGATCGCCGGGGTGGTGTTCTCCTGCTGGTCGGACAGGCCGTTCATGCCGGAGATGCCGATGTGCGCGTAGGCGGTCGCGTCGTCCCAGCCGAAAGTCGACTTCAGCTTGGTCTTCAGGCCCTCCGCCGCGTTCACGGTGTTGCCGTACATGTCGGAGCCGCCGCCGAAGTCGAACGGCATGATCGTGAAGACGTCGATGCCGGCGTTCAGCGCCTTGGCCTGCTCGATGAGCCGGTTGCCCCAGTAGTTGGGTCCGGTCGTGCTGGTACCGAAGGTGACGATCGTCCGCAGGCCGGGGTTGTTGGCCTTGACCGTCTTCAGGGCGGTCAGGATGCGGTCCTGGACGGTGGCGTTCTCGAACTCGTCGGTGTTCTCGATGTCCATGTCGACGGCCTTCAGGCCGTAGGCGTCGATCACCTTCTGCAGGGCCCCGGCGAGCGCGCTCGCCGAGGAGCAGTTGGCGCCGAGCTTGCTGCCCTGCCAGCCGCCGAACGAGGGCACGACGTCACCGCCCGCGGAGCGGATCTGGTTGATGACGCTCTGGTCGGTGCCTCCGGTGAGGGGACGGGTGCTGTCCCAGGCCGGGTTGCAGCCGCCCGCGTCCAGCATGAAGGCCATCGTGAACCACTTGATCCCGGTCGAGCTCATCACCGAGCTCGCGCTCGGCGGATCACCCCAGCCGAGGTACAGGTACGGCGCGGCCTGCTTGAAGCCGGTGCCGCCGCCGGTGCCCGCGTCCGTGGTGACGCTCACGGAGTTGGAGGCAGACGAGGTGTTCCCGGCGGCGTCCCGCGCCTTCACGGTGAAGGAGTAGGCGGTGCTCGACGACAGTCCGCTGACCGTGGCGGTCGTACCGGAGACGCTCAGCACCTGGTTAGAGCCGCTGTAGACGTCGTACGCGGTGACTCCGACGTTGTCGGTGGAGGCGTTCCACGCGAGCGACACGCTGGAGGAGGTCTTCGCGGTGGACCTGAGGCTCGCGGGAGCCGTGGGTGCCTGGCTGTCCGAGCCGCCCCCGCCGCCGGGGCCGTCGAGGCTGACGTCGTCGGCGTAGTACGTGCCCTGCGCGTACCAGCCGTGGACGTAGACGGTGGCGCTGGTCTGGGACGCGCCGGTCGTGAAGGACACGCTCAACTGGCTGTAGGCGGCGGGGGAGGACGTCCAGGTGGAGGCGCCGCCGTCGACGCCGAGATAGACGTAGCTGCCGCGCACCCAGCCGGTGAGTTTGTACGCCGTGTTCGGCTGTACGGAGACGGTCTGGCTGCACTGGGCGTTGTCGCTCGAACTCACCGCTCCCGCGAGGGCCTTGGAGCCGCCGTGCACGGGTGAGGAGACGATCGAGCCGAGGTTGCCGGTGCAGGACCAGGGGGAGAGGCTCCCGGACTCGAAGCCGGGGTTGGGCAGCACGTTGGCCGCCTGGGCGGTGCCGGGCAGGGCGATGGCTCCGGCGAGTGCGAGTGCGGCGGAGCCGAGGAGGGCCAGAAGCCGACGTCCGGGACGTCTGAGTGGGTTGCGCACGCGGTCTCCCTGAAGAATGGGGGTGTTCGGGAGTGCAGGGAAGTGCAGAACGATGCGCAACCAAGTTGGTATGGACCAATCCGGGTGTCAAGAGTTGACGTCGAATTGGTCCATACCGGTGAGAGTCTTCAGAAGGGCAGAGCCTCCGCGGCCTTGGCGACGGAGTCGACCGGAGCCGGTTCGGCCGCCGCGGGCGAGGGCGCCGGCACGGCCGGCAGCAGCGGCTCCGTGTCGTCGATCCGCTGGTGCGGGACGGACACCGGCCGCAGCGGACGCGCCCCGGACACCACCGTGTAGTCCTGGCCGAGGAACGGCGGAGTGATCTCACCCGGATCGTCACCGAGCGCCAACTGCACTGCCAACCAAGGGGCGTTGATGCCGCACAGTGACAGTTGGTGCAGGCCGCCCGCCGGTCGCGTGTTGACGTCCATCAGGACGGGCGTCTCGCCGAACATCCGGAACTGGATGTTCGACAGGTAGTGCAGCCCGAAGCCCTCCGCGATCCGGCGCGCCGGCTCCAGCCACTGCTCGTGCAGGGTGAACCCGCGGCGCCGGCCGTTCTTGGTGCGGCCCACGGCCAGCCGGACGCGGTTGTCGGGACCGGTGAGGCAGTCCACCGACACCTCCGGCTGCTCCAGCCGCGGCATCACCAGCCAGTCCACCTGCTCCTCGGCCTGCCGCAGCGCCTCCACGGCCACGTCCAGCGGGACGTAGGGGCTCGGGAAGCCGTTGAAGTGCGCGAGCGAGAACGGGGCACGCGTGATGATCCGGAAGCCCACCCCGCCCGCGCCGGACGCCGGCTTGAAGCACGCCTTGTGCCCGCCCGCCTCCAACTCCTCGACGGCGGACACGAGTTCGTCCGCGGTGCGCACCCGCCACCAGGGCGGGACGGGCCCGCCGATGGCCTTGACGGCCTCGTAGGCGATGACCTTGTCGTGGAAGACGGCCACGGCCTCCGGCGGCGGCGCGAGCAGCGCCGTACCGGCCGCCGCGAAATCGGCGCGGTGCGCCACGATCGCCGTCTGGTGCAGCCGGGGCACGAACACGTCGATGCCGCGACGGGTGCACTGGTCCAGCGCGTACTCCACGTACGCGGCCGGGGACAGGCCCTCCGGCTCCAGGTCGGCGGTGTCCGCGGCGGCCAGCACGGGGGAGTCCGCGTCGCCGTGCGTGGCATGGATCTCGACGGCCCGGTCGCTGGGATTTCTCCGCAGCTGATCCATGAAGAACACGTTCTCCGCGTACGTGCGGTTGAGCCAGACGCGTACGCGAGAGACCATGCAGGCCGTCCTTTCAGGTTCACGGGCACGGCGAAGCAGGCCGTGCCCGGCCAGGTGGTATGGAGGGACACCGAACCGCCCCGTGCGAGGGACAGGCGTGGCGGAGGTGTTGGGGCGATCATACGGCTTCCCGGGGGTGCGCCGTGCAACGTGCGTGTTACGGATTTTACGATCATGTCCAGCCCCGGCCGGCGCCCGTGTCGCGGTCGCGATCACCGGGGCGGCGCGCACCGCGGCCGCCGGGCCGTCCGCACAGCCGCCGCCGGGCCGTCCGCACCGCTGTTCCCCGGGGCGCGACGGAGCGGCCGGGAGTGGCGGGGGGCCGCCTTGTACAAGCATCGTGGATGTGTTGTCGTGGTCCCATTCGTGCGCGCGGAGGGGGCGAAGGTGACGTCGACGGCCGGTGGTGCCGGACAGTTGCTGGCCATCAGCGACCTGCACATCGGGTACGAGGAGAACCGCGCCCTGGTCGAGAAGATGCGCCCCGGCTCCGACGACGACTGGCTGCTGGTGGCCGGTGACGTGGCGGAGACCGTGGCGGACATCCGCTGGGCCCTGGAGACGCTCGCGGGCCGCTTCCGCAGGGTGCTGTGGGTTCCCGGCAACCACGAGCTGTGGACCCACCCGAAGGACCCCGTCACCCTGCGCGGCCTGGCCCGCTACGAGCACCTCGTCGCCCTGTGCCGCGAACTCGGCGTGACCACGCCCGAGGACCCCTACCCCGTCTGGGAGGGCCCTGGCGGCCCGGTGGCCGTGGCACCGCTGTTCCTGCTGTACGACTACTCCTTCCTGCCGGCCGGCTGCGCGACCAAGGAGGAGGGGCTGGCGTACGCGCACGGGACAGGCGTCGTCTGCAACGACGAGTACCTGCTGCACCCCGATCCCTACCCGACCAGGGAGGACTGGTGCCGGGCCCGGGTCGAGGCGACCGCCCGCCGGCTCGCCGAGCTGCCCGGCGACCTGCCCACGGTCCTCGTCAACCACTATCCGCTGGACCGGCATCCGACGGACGTCCTGTGGTACCCCGAGTTCGCCATGTGGTGCGGCACCCGGCGGACCGCCGACTGGCACCGCCGCTTCCGCGTCGAGACGATGGTGTACGGCCATCTCCACATCCCGCGCACCACCTGGCACGAGGGCGTCCGCTTCGAGGAGGTCTCGGTGGGATACCCCCGCGAGTGGCGCAAGCGCCCCGAGCCACCGGGCCGGCTGCGCCGCATCCTGCCGAGCGAGGACCCGGACGCGTGATCCACGAACTCCTGCCGGACCTGGTGGTGACCGCGGAGGCCCACGGCGACGACGGCCCTCGGGAAGCCTTCCTGTACCCGCAGGAGGCGGCCGTCGTCGCCCAGGCGGTGCCGAAGCGGCGCCGTGAGTTCGCCGCCGTACGCGCGTGTGCCCGCCAGGCGATGGAGAAGCTCGGCGTGCCGCCGCAGCCCGTGCTGCCCGGAGAACGCGGCGCCCCGCGCTGGCCGGCCGGCCTGATCGGCAGCATGACCCACTGCGACGGCTACCGCGCCGCCGCCCTGGCCCGGTCCGCCGACCTCGCGGGGCTCGGCATCGACGCCGAACCCCATCTGCCGCTGCCCGAGGGCGTCCTGCCCACGGTGTCCCTGCCCGCCGAGGAGGACCGGCTGCGCCGCCTCGCCCGCCGGCATCCCCACGTCCACTTCGACCGGCTGCTGTTCAGCGCCAAGGAGTCCGTCTACAAGGCGTGGTTCCCGCTGACCGGGCTGTGGCTGGAGTTCACGGAGGCCGACATCGAGATCTCCGTGACCCCCGGCGAACGGCCCGGCGGCACCTTCCGCGCCGAACTCCTCATACCCGGCCCGCTCGTGGGCGGTCGGCGGCTCGGGTTCTTCGACGGCCGCTGGACCGTACGCCACGGCCTGGTGGCCACGGCCGTCACGGTGCCCCACCCCTGAACGCGGCGCGGCCCGGCCCGTTCCGCCGCCGCGCCACCGGCCGGACCGCCTGTCACGGCCCGGCTCGTTCCGCCGCGGTGCCACCGGCTGGAGCGCCCGCCACGTCGGCGCCCGTTCCGCCACCGGCCGGACCGCCCCGTCATGGCCCCGAGTGGACTGCCGTCGCGTCACCGCCTGGACCCCCCTCGTGCCACGGGCCGGCCGCCCCCTCGCGGTCCCGCCCGGACCGCCGTCGTGCCTGCGCCCGGTCAGCCTCCGGGGCAGCACACCTGGAGGAGGCGGAAGAACTCCTCCTCGTTGCCGGTCAGTCCCGCGTCGGCCAGGGCGCGTTCCGCCTCGGCCAGGACCGCCGGGGGGACGACGGGTGGTCGGCGGCCGGACGGCGGGCCGTCCACGTCGAAGGCGGCCCGCACCGTGTGCAGCAGCCGCAGATAGGCCTGCACGGCGGTGCGCTCGCGGTCGGTCAGTACGGTGGTCTGCATCGGTCGGCTCTCCCCGCGTCGGCGTCGTCGGTCACGCGCCCGGCGGCGCGCACGCCGCCGCACAGCGGTGGCGCACCTCCAGCTTGCCGCGCACCACTGACAATCCGGTCCGACGTCCCCCGGCCAGGGGAGCCCACGCGCCGCCCCGGGCGCTTAGCGGAGGTGAAACCTCACCGAAATCCGCCGGCCGACAGGGGCCCTACGCTGGAGTGAAGGGCTTTCGGCCGCTTTCCGCGGCCACGGAACGGGAGGCGAGGCACGTGGTCGACGCCCCACGCCGGCACCGGGCGCACACCGTACGGCTGCGCCCGGTGGACGGCAGGAAGACCGAGCTGCGCCATCGCATGGTGCACGGCTACCGCCGCGCCTACCGGATGGCCGGCCAGGGCCCCGCGCTCGTGCTGATCCACGGTATCGGCGACTCCTCCGCCACCTGGGCCGAGTTGATCCCCGACCTCGCCCGCACCCACACCGTGATCGCCCCCGACCTGCTCGGCCACGGCGACTCCGGCAAGCCGCGCGCGGACTACTCGGTGGCCGCGTACGCGAACGGGGTCCGCGACCTGCTCACCACCCTCGGCATCGAGTCGGCGACCCTCGTCGGGCACTCGCTGGGCGGTGGGGTGGCCATGCAGTTCGCCTACCAGTTCCCCGAGCGCACCGAGCGGCTCATCCTGGTCAGCGCGGGCGGTGTGGGCCGGGAGGTCAACCCCGTTCTGCGGCTGGTGTCGCTGCCGGGCGCCCATCTGATGCTGTCCGCGCTGCGGTTGCCGGGCATGCGCTTCCAGGTGGGCTTGGTGGCACGCCTGCTGAAGCTCCTGGACACCGACCTCGGCCAGGACGCACCGGAGTTGCTCACCCTGGTGGACGCGCTGCCCGACGAGACCTCCCGCAACGCCTTCATCCGCACCCTGCGCGCGGTCGTCGACTGGCGAGGTCAGGTCGTGACGATGCTGGACCGCTGCTATCTGACCGAGGGCATGCCGACCATGCTGCTGTGGGGCGACCGGGACTCCGTGGTGCCGGTGCGGCACGCGTACGGCGCGCGCGACGCGATGCCGGGCAGCCGCCTGGAGATCTTCGAGGGCGCGGGCCACTTCCCGTTCCACACCGATCCCGCCCGCTTCGTCGCGCTGGTCGAGGAGTTCACCGGTACGACCGCGCCGGCCGACTGGAGCCGCGAGCACTGGCGCGACCTGCTGCGCGACGGCCGCCCCGGCGATCCGGCGGGCCGCTCGGGCGCGGGAACCAGGCGTGCGACGCGGCGTGATCTGCGGGAGGCGAGCGAACGCAGCGCGACCTGAGGGGAGGTGAGGGCGGGCGAGGGGGCGGAGTCGGACGGGCCTGTGCGGTTTCGCTCAGCCCTTCGGGCCCAGGTATCCAAGCGACGCCTCGATGCGCCCCGCCAGGTGGTCGCGCTGCACCGGACCGCGCAGGGCGGAACCGGCGAGCCAGGTACGGCACTTGCTGGCGAGCAGCAGACCGAAGCTCTCGGCCTCCCGCTCGTCGGCGAGGTCGAAGCGGCTGCGTGCGGCGACCCTGAGCACGGTCGCCTGCAGGTCCGCCTCGTCGTCCAGTAAGCGCGCCGCGACCGCGGCCCCGGCGACGTGATGGCCGCAGTGCCCGGCCTTCATGTGCCACAGCTCGTGACCGAGGATCACCAACTGGTGGTCGGGGGCGGTGCGTTCCTCGATCACCACGAGGTCCTGGTCGGCCATGTCGAGCCACAGTCCGCTGGCGGTCCCTGCCGGGAAGGCGGCCGTACGGAAGCGGACGGGCCGGCCGCGGCGTCTGCTCATCGCGGCGCACAGCGCGCCGTACAGCTCGGCGGGCGGGGCCGGCGCGGGCAGGGTCAGCTCCGCGACCAGCTCGCCGCACAGACGGCGCATTTCCTTGCCGATGCCCACAGTTCTCTCCCGGATCACGACTCTGGCCGCTTGACGCTCTCCAAGAGCATGTCCAGCCATTCCGCGACCTTGTCGCGGTGCTGGTCGGTGGGCAGCTGCGCGGCCCGCCAGGCGATCCCGCGGACGCCGTGGTCCTGCAACAGCCGCTCCAGCGGGTCCTCGGCGGGCTGGGCCGCCTCGCGCTCGGCGAGCCTCTGGAGGAGCTCCTGCTCGGTGCGCTGGAGGGCCCCGGCGAGCGCCTCGGGGTCCTCGGCCGTGAGGAACCCGGCGTGCACGCGGAAGAAGCGCTGGATGGCGTCGCAGTGCTCCATGGTGGGGCGCCGGTCGCCGTTGATGAGGGCGCCGGCCTGCTGCCGGGACATGCCCGCGCCGTCGGCTATCTCCTGCTGCGTGTACTTGCGCCGGTTGGGCTTCAGACGGGTGCGGCGCAGCAGGTCCAGGCGCTGGAGGAAGCGGGCCTGCACATCCGGTTCACCGGCGGGGCGGCCGCTCAGCAGGGCCTTGACCACGGGGTCCGGGACGCCGGAGGCGACGGACAGCCGGCCGATGTCGAAGATCTCCGCGTGCGGTACTCCGAGCCGGTCGGCGAGTGCGGTGACGCGGGCGACGACGCCCGGCAGCACAGCCGACGCCGCGTTGCCCGGACCTTCGAAGCCATCCGACACCGACAGATCTCCTACGTCTCTCACAGGCTTCTCACACCACACACACTTGCCGTGAACTTCCCGGAGAGTAGCGGGTGGTTCGAACTCACATCCAGGTCTCGCCACAACTGTGGCCAATTTCAGCCGTCAACAGGCATGAAATGCCACGATAGTTGACACCGATCGTGTCGGGGCAGCAGGATCAGGGCGCCGCGTGAAGGCCGCATAGGCAAGAGGGGTGACCTCCCGATGGCGCATCAGGCAGGAGGGCAGCGGTCCGCACCGCGGCCCGTCCCCGACACTCCCGAGGCCCAGGCCTACCTCCAGGACTACACCACCCTCCTGGCGGCGGTCCCCTTTCCCTCCGTGGTGCTCGACCACCGCTGGGACGTCGTGGTGACCAACACCGCTTTCGAGTCACTTTTCGGCGGCGTGGGCCCCCACCCGACGGCCATGCCCGGCGACAACTTCCTCCGCTTCGTCCTCTTCCATCCCGACGCCGGCTCCGTCCTCGGCGAGCACGAGTCGCGCTGGTGTCTGCCGATGCTGGCGCACTTCGCGGCCGCCGTGGAGCGCAACGCCGGCGACCACGGACTCCAGTCCATCCGCCGGGACATCGCCCAGGACCCGATCATGGAGGCCGCCTTCCGCCAGGGCCTGCCGCACTGGATCCGCGCGGTCGGTGAGCGGGCGGCGGAACTGGACGGCGCGGTCCGCCCGGTGCTGCATCCCGACCCGCGCTGGGGCGCCACCGACTGCCGGGTGGTCGACGAAACCCCCCGCACCCTGCGCGAGATGGGCTACACGAGGCTCACGCTGATCCTGCGTTCGGCCCGGCGCCCGTCGCCCGCCCCGCGCCGGCCGGGTCGCGCCCGCCGTGCCGCCGGCCATCTGAGCGTCGTGCCGTCCTCCGACGCGTAACGGCCCCGGTGCTTCCGGCTCCGTCGGCGTTCAGGTCGCCGACGGCGCCGGAGCCGTTTCCCCTGCCGAGGGCCCGGTGCCGGTGCTCGTCGTGGGCGAATGATCGCGGCTCTTCTTCCACGGTCCCGTCCCTCACCGGGCTGCCCCGACCCCGTCCCGGTCGTCCGCGCACCATGGTCACGAGCAGGGGTATGTGACATAGTACTGCCGTGAGTCAGTCTCTGACCTGCGATGTCGTGGTCGTCGGGGCCGGTATGGTCGGCGCCGCCTGCGCCTTCTACGCGGCCCGTGCCGGCCTGGACGTCGTCGTGGTGGACCGTGGCCCGGTCGCCGGCGGCACGACCGGCGCGGGGGAGGGGAACCTCCTCGTCTCCGACAAGGAACCCGGCCCGGAACTGGATCTCGCGCTCCTGTCGGCCCGGCTGTGGGGCCTGCTGGCGCGGGACTTCGGGCCCGCCGTCGAGTACGAGGCCAAGGGCGGACTGGTGGTGGCCACCTCGCCCGGATCGCTGACCGCCCTGGAGCGCTTCGCGGACGGCCAGCGTGCCGCCGGAGTCGCCGCCGAACCCGTCGACGCGGACGCCCTGTACGACCTCGAACCCCGGCTCGCCCCCGGCCTGCCCGGTGCCGTGCGCTATCCGCAGGACGGGCAGGTCATGCCCGCGCTCGCCGCCGCCGGTCTCCTGCGGGCCTCCGGGGCCCGCCTGTTCACCGGCCGCACCGTGACGGACGTACTGCGCACACCGGACGGGACGGTGCGCGCGGTGCGCACCGACCGGGGCGACATCCACGCTCCGGCCGTCGTCAACGCCGCCGGCACCTGGGGCGCGGACGTCGCGGCGCTCGCGGGCACCGCCCTGCCCGTCCTCCCGCGCCGCGGCTTCGTCCTGGTCACCGAACCCCTGCCGCGCTGGATCCACCACAAGGTGTACGCCGCCGAGTACGTCGCCGACGTGGCCAGCGACTCGGCCGCCCTCCAGACCTCACCGGTCGTCGAGGGCACGGCCGCCGGACCCGTCCTGATCGGCGCAAGCCGCGAACGGGTCGGCTTCGACCGGTCGTTCTCGCTGCCCGCCGTACGGGCCCTGGCGGCGGGCGCGACCGCCCTGTTCCCCTTCCTGGCCGAGGTCCGCGCCCTCCGCGGCTACCTCGGCTTCCGCCCCTACCTGCCCGACCACCTGCCGGCCGTCGGAGCCGACCCCCGGGTCCCCGGACTGCTGCACGCATGCGGGCACGAGGGCGCCGGCATCGGACTCGCCACCGGCACCGGGCACCTGATCGCGCAGCTCCTGACCCGGACACGACCCGACCTGGACCTGCGGCCGTTCAGGCCCGACCGGTTCACCGAGGAGGCGGCATGACGGACCCCGTCGACCCGACCCGGGCCGATCCCGGGGTGCCCTTCACGGTCACCCTCGACGGCCGGGACATCGAGGCGCTGCCCGGCCAGACGGTGGCGGCCGCGCTCTGGACGGCGGGTGTCACCGCCTGGCGCACGACCCGCCGCGAGGGCCGCCCGCGCGGGGTCCTCTGCGGGATCGGCGTCTGCTTCGACTGCCTGCTGACCGTCAACGGCCGCCCCAACCAACGCGCTTGTCTGGTGCCGCTGCGCCCGGGCGACGCGATCCGCACCCAGGAGGGAACGGGCCACGGTGACTGAACGACCGCACCTCGCCGTGATCGGCGCCGGCCCGGCGGGTCTCGCCGCGACCGTGGCCGCCGCCGCCCACGGCGTCCGCGTCACCCTGATCGACTCGGCGGCCGAGGCGGGCGGTCAGTTCTACCGGCAGCCGGCCGCCGCCCTGCGCGCCCGCCACCCCGAGTCCCCGCAGCACGGCGGGCGCACCTGGGAACGTCTCCGTGACGCCCTCCGGACCCACCAACAGGCGCGTACAGTAAGTCACTTGACGGACCATCACGTCTGGTTCATCGAGCCGCGCGACGCGGGCTTCACCGTGCACGCCCTGTTCGGCCCGGAGCAGGAGGACTCCGTCGGCGTGCGGGCCGACGCCGTCCTCCTGGCCACCGGCGGCTACGAGAAGGTGCTGCCGTTTCCCGGCTGGACCCTCCCCGGCGTCGTCACCGCGGGCGGCGCCCAGGCCATGCTCAAGGGCACCCTCGCGGTCTCCGGGCGCACCGCCGTGGTCGCCGGGACCGGCCCGCTGCTGCTGCCCGTGGCGACCGGCCTCGCCGCCGCCGGGGTCGAGATCGCCGCCCTCGTCGAGTCCGCCACGCCAGGGGCGTTCCTGAGGCGGGCCGCCGCGCTGTCGGCCCGCCCGGACAAGGCCGCCGAAGGCGCCGGGTACGCCCTCCGGCTGCTCCGGCACCGTGTCCCCACCCTCCTCGGCCACACCGTCACCGAGGCGCACGGCACCGCCCGGCTGGAGGCGGTGACGGTCGCCGCGCTCGACCGCGACGGACGTGCCCGTCCGGAAACACGGCGCCGCATCGCGTGCGACACACTCGCCACCGGCCACGGCATGCTCCCGCACACCGACCTCGCCGGAGGCCTCGGCTGCCGGCTGGAGGGGACACACGTCGGCGTCGACGCCGAGCAGCGCACCGACGTGCCCGGCGTGTGGGCCGCCGGCGAGAGCACCGGGATCGGCGGCGCGGCCCTCGCGCTGGCCGAGGGCCACATCGCCGGACGCTCCGCCGCCGCCCGGCTGCGCGGCACGGAACCGGACCCGCGCGCGTGGGCCGCCGCGGCGAGGGCCCGCACCCGGCTGCGCGCCTTCGCCACCACCCTCGACACCGTGTACGCGCCGCCCGCCCACTGGACCGAGCGGATCACCGACGACACCGTCGTGTGCCGCTGCGAGGAGGTCACCGGCGGGGCCGTCCGCGAGGCCGTCGAGCAGCTCGGGGCCGGCGACGTCCGCACCGTGAAACTCCTGACCCGGGCCGGCATGGGCTGGTGCCAGGGCCGGATGTGCGCACCGGCCGTCGCCGGCCTGGCCGGCTGCGAACCGCGCCCGGACAGAAGGCCGTTCGCCCGTCCCGTACCGCTCGGCGTCCTCGCCCGGGAACCCGCGCCCACCACCGAGGAAGGACCCTCATGACCGACCCCCGTCCCTGGCACGGCGTCCTCGTCGCCACCGCCCTGCCGCTGAACGACGACCTCTCCGTGAACCACGAGAAGTACGCCGAGCACTGCGCCTGGCTGGTCGCCAACGGGTGCGACGGCGTCGTCCCCAACGGCTCGCTCGGCGAGTACCAGGTGCTCACCGCCGAGGAACGCGCCAGGGTCGTCACGACGGCCGTCGCCGCGGTCGGCGGACGGCGCGTGCTGCCCGGCGTCGCCGCCTACGGTTCGGCCGAGAGCCGCCGCTGGGCCGAGCAGGCCCGCGACGCCGGCTGCCGCGCGGTGATGCTGCTGCCGCCCAACGCCTACCGGGCGGACGAGCGTTCGGTGCTCGCCCACTACGCGGAGGTCGCGCGGGCGGGCCTGCCGATCGTGGCGTACAACAACCCCGTCGACACCAAGGTCGACCTGGTGCCGGAACTCCTCGCGGAACTCCACGGCGAGGGCCACATCCACGCCGTGAAGGAGTTCTCCGGAGACGTCCGGCGCGCCTACCGCATCGCCGAACTCGCCCCGGAACTCGACCTCCTGATCGGCGCTGACGACGTGCTGCTGGAACTCGCGATCGCCGGCGCCAAGGGCTGGGTGGCCGGCTACCCCAACGCGCTGCCCGCCGCGAGCGTCGAGCTGTACCACGCGGCCGTCGACGGGGACCTGGACACGGCCCGGCGGCTGTACCGCCAACTGCATCCGCTGCTGCGCTGGGACTCCCAGGTCGAGTTCGTGCAGGCGATCAAGCTGTCCATGGACGTCGTCGGACGGCACGGCGGACCGGTCCGGCCACCCCGCATGCCGCTGCTGCCCGGCCAGGATGCCGCGATCCGGGCCGCCACCGAGAAGGCCGTCGCCGCGGGCCTCGCCTAGGGCCTGTACGGCCCCGAGGTACGTCATCCACCGCGCGGACCCACAAGGAGGCGGAGCCCATGCGCAGCTCACTCGTCCTGCACGCCGTCGACTCGCACACCGAGGGCATGCCCACCCGCGTGATCACCGGCGGGATCGGCACCGTCCCCGGCGCCACCATGAACGAACGGCGGCTGTACTTCCGCGAACACCGGGACGAAGTACGGCAGTTGCTGATGAACGAGCCGCGCGGGCACTCCGCGATGAGCGGCGCCGTGCTCCAGCCGCCGACCCGGCCCGACTGCGACTGGGGTGTTCTCTACATCGAGGTCTCCGGCTATCTGCCGATGTGCGGGCACGGCACCATCGGCGTCGCCACGGTCCTGGTGGAGACCGGCATGGTCGAGGTCGTCGAACCGGTCACCACCATCCGCCTCGACACCCCGGCGGGAGTGGTCGTCGCCGAGGTCGCCGTGGAGGGCGGAGCGGCGAAGGCGGTCACCCTGCACAACGTGCCGTCCTTCTCGGTGGGGCTCGACCGCACGGCGACGCTGCCCGACGGGCGGACGGTGACCTACGACCTCGCCTACGGCGGCAACTTCTACGCCATCCTGCCGCTGGCTCGGTTCGGGCTGCCCTTCGACCGCTCCCGCAAGGACGACATCCTGGCCGCCGGGCTCGCGCTGATGGACGCCGTCAACGCGCAGGACGAACCCGTCCATCCGCTGGACCCGTCCATCCGCGGCTGCCACCACGTCCACCTGTACGCGCCCGGGGCGAGCGCCCGGCACTCCCGGCACGCGATGGCGATCCACCCCGGCTGGTTCGACCGGTCGCCCTGCGGCACCGGGACCAGTGCGCGCATGGCGCAACTGCATGCGCGGGGCGAACTCCCCCTGCACACCGAGTTCGTCAACGAGTCCTTCATCGGCACCCGGTTCACCGGACGCCTGCTGGGCACCACCGAGGTCGCGGGCCGGCCCGCGGTGCTGCCCAGTTTCACCGGCCGGGCCTGGATCACCGGCACCGCCCAGTACCTGCTGGACCCCGACGACCCCTTCCCGGCCGGGTTCGTGCTCTAGTGCCGTGACCGGAAGGGTTTGCCGGGAAGCTCGCGGCGTCCGGTGCGGTGCTCCCCCAGCCTTCGGCTG
>NZ_JBEXCW010000062.1:0-50947 GCF_040605435.1 Streptomyces sp. NPDC005574 | reverse complement strand
AGCAACTCCCGCGACGCCGACGCGCTCACGTACTCACGCAGCGGATACCGCGCCAGCACCGCGTCCACCTCCGGCGTCAACGCCGCCGCCAGCCGGGAGGCGGTGGGACGGTCCTCGTCCCGCAGGGCGTCGGCGGCGGTGCGGAGCACCGACCGCTCGGTCCCCTTCTCGGGGACGCCGGAGGCCGCCCGCTCGTACAGTCGCGCGCCCTCCTCCAGGACCAGGTCCGTGTCCTGGCCCGCCGGGATCTTGATCTGCGCGTGGTGGCGCCAGGTGGCCACCGGGTCGCCCCAGGCCTCCACGTGGTAGGTCCAGCGGCCCGGACCGTCGACGGTGACGGTGGCACCCCAGCGGTCGCTGCCGGGGGCCAGTTCGCGCATGGGGGTCCAGGGGCCGGTCCGCCCCCTGGGGTCGGTCAGGACGACGTTGGCGGCGACGGCGTCGTGTCCCTCGCGGAACACGGTCGCCGAGACCTCGAACGTCTCGCCGGCCACGGCCTTGGCCGGCCGGTGGCCGTGCTGGACGACGGGGTGGACGTCCAGGACGGGAATGCGCCCGATGCCGGCGGTGTCGCCCGCGGAGGGTTTCTCCGGGGCCGGCTCTCCGGCGGCGACCGGGCGGGTGGGGGTTTCTTCGGTGCTCGGTGTCGTGGGTGGTGACGAGTGGTGCGTGGCGGGCATGACCGCTCCTGTCCGCGTCAACGTGGGTGGGCGGATGGCTGTGGGGAGGTGGGTCCTGCGGAGTGTTCCCTGTGGTGCGTCCGGGGGGACACACCGGGGGGAGCCTTCCCACCCTATTCGGGTGAGCAATCCGGCACGTAACTAACTACTCACGTGCATGTGTACACCCGTGACCGGCCCCGTTCCGGACGAAAGGGCCGGTTCCCGTCCTCTGTCCCTAGAAGCCCGACACCTGGAGGAGTTTGTCCGGTGAACCGGGTCCCCGGCCGGATATCCTCCTGGATTCGGCCGCTCCGACAAGCGCTCTGGACACCTGTGCGGGCGTTGCCGCGGGATGGCCGGACAGGTAGAGCGCGGCCGCGCCCGCGGCGTGCGGCGCCGCCATCGACGTGCCGGAATAGGTCGCCCGGCCGGTGTCGCTCGCGGCGGACGCCGAGGTGATCGACACGCCCGGGGCGAACAGGTCGAGGGCGGAGCCCTGGTTGGAGAAGGGTGCTCTGGCGTCCCTCCGGTCGGTCGCGCCGACGGTGACCGCCTCCCGCACGTCCGCGGGCGAGTGGAGCGCGGCGGCGGTCCCGTCGTTGCCCGCCGCCACCGTGTAGGTCACGCCGGACGCGATGGAGGCGCGGACCGCGGCGTCCAGCTGGGTGTTGTGCGGGCCGCCGAGGCTGAGGTTGGCGACCGCCGGCTTGCGGGCGTGCGCGGTGACCCAGTCGACACCCGCGATGACCTGCGCGGTCGTCCCCGCGCCCGCGTCGTCCAGGACGCGCACGGCGACCACCTTCGCCTTCTTCGCGACGCCGTAGCGGGTGCCCGCGACGGTGCCGGCGACATGCGTGCCGTGGCCGTTGCCGTCCCCGGCCGCCCTGTCCCCGTCGACGAAGTCCCAGCCGTAGGACGCGCGCCCCCCTAAGTCCCGGTGGGTGGTCCGGATGCCGGTGTCGATCACGTACACCGTCACCCCCGCGCCCGCCGCCCCCGGCGGGCCGTAGCTCCTGTCCAGCGGCAGGCGCGGCTGGTCGATGCGGTCCAGGCCCCACGACGGCGGGTCGCGCTGGATGCGGTCGAGGGCGACGCGGGTGTCCTGGGCGACCGAGGCGACCCGGGGGTCCGCCGCGAGCCGGCGCGCCTGACGGGCGCTCGCCCGCACCGCGTAGCCGTTGAGCACACTGTCGTAGGTATGGCTGATTCTCGCCCCGTACTTTTCGGCGAGGCGTTTTCCGGCCGCCGACCGGGCCTGTGTTCCCCCCTGGAGTGTCACCAGGTAACTTCCGCCGACGGAACCGGGCTGTCCGGCGCCGGATATGCGCCCCTCCGGCGCGCCGTGCGCGGGCAGGGTGATGGCCGAAAGCGCCGCGGCACAGGCCAGCGCGATCAGGCCCCCCGCCCGGCGCAGACGCCGTGTTCGCGTCCGTGCCATGGTGTGTCTTCCCCTCCTCGACTCGGCGTACGACGGCCGCGGGCCGCCGAGTCCCCCCGGCCCGGCCGGTACGCCACCCGGAAGCCTCTCGCGGGGGTGTGAAGCGCCACAAGACGGCCTGAGGGGAAGGAACCGGCCAAATCGGCTCAGGAGCCCTCGGTGCGTCCTTGGTCGCCGCCGGACGCCGCCCGGGGCCTCGCCCGTCGCCCCGCCGGCGCCGCGGTAATGGGCCGGCGCGGACGTCCGCGGACCGCTCGATCGGAGGCCGCCGGGCGATGCGCCGTAGTTGCGAAGCCCTCCGCACCTATACCGTCGAGGTTGACGACGAGACGCACAGTGCCGTGCGTCCTCTTCCGCACGTCTGGAGAGGTGGCAAGTGAAGGCGATCCGTCGATTCACCGTCCGACCCGTGCTCCCCGAACCCCTCCGGCCACTCAGCGACCTGGCCCGCAATCTGCGCTGGTCCTGGCACGCGGAGACCCGCGACCTCTTCCAGTCCGTGGACCCGGAACGCTGGGCCGCCTCCGAGGCCGACCCGGTACGGCTGCTGGGCAGCGTGCCCACCCGGCGGCTCGCCGAGCTGGCCGAGGACCGCCGCTTCCTGCGCCGTCTGCACGCCGTCGTGGACGACCTCAACGACTACGTCGGCGGCGACCGCTGGTACCAGTCGCAGACCGCCGGGCTGCCCGCGGCCATCGCCTACTTCTCGCCCGAGTTCGGTGTCACCGCCGCCCTGCCCCAGTACTCCGGCGGCCTCGGCATCCTCGCCGGCGACCATCTGAAGGCGGCCAGCGACCTGGGCGTACCGCTGATCGGCGTCGGCCTGCTGTACCGGCACGGCTACTTCCGCCAGACCCTGTCCCGGGAGGGCTGGCAGCAGGAGCACTATCCGGTCCTCGACCCCAACGAACTGCCCGTCGCCCTGCTCAAGGAGGCCGACGGCAGCCCCGCCCAGGTCTCCCTGGCACTGCCCGGCGGCCGGCAGCTGCGGGCCAGGATCTGGCTGGCCCAGGTCGGCCGGGTCCCGCTGCTCATGCTGGACTCCGACGTCGAGGAGAACGACCTCGGCGAGCGCGGCGTGACCGACCGGCTCTACGGCGGCGGCAGCGAGCACCGGCTGCTCCAGGAGATGCTCCTCGGCATAGGAGGAGTGCGGGCGGTACGCACCTACTGCCGGCTGACCGGCCACCCCGCGCCCGAGGTCTTCCACACCAACGAGGGACACGCCGGATTCCTCGGCCTGGAGCGCATCGCCGAGCTCTGCGACCAGGGCCTCGACTTCGACTCCGGACTGGAGGCGGTACGCGCCGGCACCGTCTTCACCACCCACACCCCCGTGCCGGCCGGCATCGACCGCTTCGACCGCGAGCTCGTCGCCCGCCACTTCGGCGCCGACGCGGAACTCCCGCGCATGGACGTCGGCCGCATCCTGAACCTGGGCATGGAGACCTACCCGGGCGGCGAGCCCAACCTCTTCAACATGGCCGTGATGGGCCTCCGGCTGGCCCAGCGCGCCAACGGCGTGTCCCTGCTGCACGGCCAGGTCAGCCGGGAGATGTTCGCCGGGCTCTGGCCGGGCTTCGACGCCGCCGAGGTGCCGATCACCTCCGTCACCAACGGAGTGCACGCGCCGACCTGGGTCGCGCCGGAGGTCCTGCGGCTGGGCGCCCGGCAGATCGGCGCCCAGCGCACCGAGGACGCCCTGACCGTGGGCGGCTCGGACCGCTGGGACGCGGTCGCGGACATCCCCGACCAGGACGTCTGGGAACTGCGGCGCAACCTGCGGGAGCAGCTGGTCACCGAGGTGCGGGAGCGGCTGCGGGCCTCCTGGCGGCAGCGCGGCGCCGGCACGGCCGAGCTGGGCTGGGTCGACGGCGTGCTCGACCCCGACGTCCTCACCATCGGCTTCGCGCGCCGCGTCCCGTCGTACAAGCGGCTGACACTGATGCTGCGCGACCGCGACCGGCTGATGGACCTGCTGCTGCACCCCGAGCGGCCGGTCCAGATCGTCGTGGCGGGCAAGGCGCACCCGGCCGACGACGGCGGCAAGCGGCTCGTGCAGGAACTGGTCCGGTTCGCCGACGACCCGCGGGTGCGCCACCGGATCGTCTTCCTGCCCGACTACGGCATGGCCATGGCGCAGAAGCTGTACCCGGGCTGCGACATCTGGCTCAACAACCCGCTGCGCCCGCTGGAGGCGTGCGGCACCTCCGGCATGAAGGCGGCCCTCAACGGCTGCCTCAACCTCTCCGTCATGGACGGCTGGTGGGACGAGTGGTTCCAGCCCGACTTCGGCTGGGCGATCCCCACCGCGGACGGCGCCGGCACCGACCCCGACCACCGTGACGACGTCGAGGCCGCCGCGCTCTACGACCTCCTCGAACAGCGGGTGACCCCCCGCTTCTACGAGCGCGGCCAGGGCGGCCTGCCCGACCGCTGGATCGAGATGGTCCGCCAGACCATCACCCTGCTCGGGCCCAAGGTGCTGGCCGGGCGCATGGTCCGCGAGTACGTGGAGCGGCTGTACGCGCCGGCGGCCCTCGCCCACCGCTCGATGGACCCCGACACGGCCGGCGAACTCGCCGTCTGGAAGGCCCGGGTGCGGGCGGCCTGGCCGGCGGTGACCGTCGACCACGTCGAGACGTCCGCCGCCACGGCCACCGCGGAACTCGGCACCACGCTCGGGCTGCGGGTGCGCGTGGGGCTCGGCGACCTCGGTCCCGACGACGTCGAGGTCCAGGCGGTCTCCGGCCGCGTCGACCCCGAGGACCGGATCGCCGACGCGGCGACGGTCCCGCTGAAACCGGCGGGCGGCCCGGACGCGGAGGGCCGCTGGGTGTACGAGGGACCGCTCTCCCTCGACCGCACGGGTCCCTACGGCTACACCGTCCGCATCCTCCCCGCCCACCGCCTCCTCGCCTCGGGCGCGGAACTGGGCCTGCTGGCGGTCCCGTCGGAGGAACCGGGAGAGGCCCCGGGGGTGCTGCTGCGCTGAGAAGGAGCACGCCGCGCGGATCCCCGGTGGTCTTTGCCCGCCCTTGATGCCCGCCATGCCTCTCCCATAAGCGGCTTCACTACGGTCGTCCAGGATGACGTGCACAGGTGAAGTACGGGGGCAGGGCGGCATCTCGGGCGAGAAGCGATGAGTGAACTGAAGGCGGACACCAAACGCATACGGGAGTGTTCGCGCGCACTCCAGCGGATCTACGACGCTTTCACCAGCCGCGCGAATCCCGCTGACGACCATGCGCACACCGAGCTGGGGAACCAGCTCGTGGTCGACGCCTTCAAGGATTTCGCCGACAACGGGAAACTCCACCGCAAGGACCTTGCCGAACAGCTCAGAACGCTCGGCACGATCACCTGGGAGGCCGCCAAGAACTACGATGCCGTCGACGCGGCACTCGCGGCCGCCCTGCGCCGCTGCTTCGCCGCAACGGCGAGCTGAGCCTCAACGAGAAGGACGACCTGTGGCGGCCGCAGCGTCTGGCGCTGGTCAGGCAGCCCTATCGGCGGGAGACCCACACCATGGACTTTGACTGAGTCGGCAGTGCATTTCAGGTTTCACTCCAGCGATTTGCCCGGCCGGGACATCTGGTGCCCCCCTGCCGAGGCCGCCCACGCCTTCGTCGGGACCGCCGAGGTCTTCGCCGGCGTCTTCGGCGTCGACTCGGGCGTCGCCCTGCCCGTCGACGGCGTATGCGTCATCGGCTTCCGGGACTTCGAGGCGCTCTGCGCCGCGGCCGTCGACCGGTTCAGCACGTCGGATCAGGGCATACTACGGTCCCTGTCCCTCGGCTTCATCTCCACTTCCCTGGTGCTCATCGACCGGGCGGGCCGGCCCGCTCCCTCGATGCCGGGACCGGACCAGGAGCGGGCCTGGGCCGTGCTGCGGGACCAGCACGCGCGGGCCATGCCCGTCTGACCGCAGGACCGGGGAGCGGAGAGACGGGCCCGGGACGGTCAGGCGTCGTCCAGTCCGGCGCACAGCTTTCGCAGGACCAGGCCGCAGCGGCGGGCGTACGCCTGTTGCAGGCCGCGGGTCGCCGGGCCGCCCGCCCGGGCGTACCACTTCGCCGCGCGGCTGAAGGCGGAGATCGTCAGCCACACCGTGCCGTCGCCGGTGCGGTCGACGACGAAGGACTCCTCGCCGCTCTCGGGATGGCCGGAAAGCGTCCCGTAGGCCCAGCCCGCGCGGCGGTGTTCCTCCACCGTCCACACCACGCGGCACGGTGCCTTGATCATGCCGGCGAGGGTGACGGTGACGTCGACGTCCCGGGCGGCCCGGTCCGCGCTCGTGTCGATGCCGACGCCCATGGCGCGGTGCATCTCCCAGGTGAGGACGGCCTCGGAGGCGCGGTGGAACACCTCCTGGCCCTCGCCGATGCGGGTGCGCACGTGCAGGCGGTGGAAGCCGGGCGGGCAGAAGCCGGCCTCCCGGGTCGCGCCGACGTCGGCGTACGTGAAGGACATGGGACCCAAGAGTAGGGCGGCCCCCGGAGCAACTGTCGCTCCGGGGGCCGCCCTTGCCAACTGCTCCAGGACTAGCTGACGTTGACCGCCGTCCAGGCGGCGGCGACCGCCTTGTACTCGGCGCTGGTGGACCCGTACAGGGCGGACGCCGCGCTCAGCGTGCCGGTGCGGGCCGACTTGTAGTTGGTCGTCGACGTGAAGTACGTCGTCAGCGCCTTGTACCAGATCTGCAGCGCCTTGGCGCGGCCGATGCCGGTGACCGCGGTGCCGCTGTAGGTCGGGGAGTTGTAGCTCACCCCGTTGATCGTCTTCGCGCCGCTGCCCTCGGACAGCAGGTAGAAGAAGTGGTTCGCGACGCCCGAGGAGTAGTGGACGTCCTTGTTGCCGACGCTGGAGGACCAGTAGTCCGACGAGCCGCCGTCCTTGCTGGGCTTGTCCATGTAGCGCAGCGGGGTGCCGTCCCCGTTGATGTTGATCTTCTCGCCGATGAGGTAGTCACCGACGTCGTTGGAGTTGGCCGCGTAGAACTCCACACCCGTGCCGAAGATGTCCGAGGTGGCCTCGTTGAGGCCGCCGGACTCGCCGGAGTAGTTCAGGCCCGCGGTGTTGGAGGTGACGCCGTGGCTCATCTCGTGGCCCGCGACGTCCAGCGAGGTCAGCGGGTGCGTGTTGCCCGAGCCGTCGCCGTAGGTCATGCAGAAGCAGCTGTCGTCCCAGAACGCGTTGACGTACGCGTTGCCGTAGTGGACGCGGGAGTACGCGGCCGCGCCGTTGTTCTTGATGCCGCTGCGGCCGAAGGTGTTCTTGTAGAAGTCCCACGTCACCTGGGCGCCGTAGGCGGCGTCGACGGCGGCGGTCTGGTCGGTGGTCGAGCTGGAGGCGGCGCCGGTGCCCCACGCGTCGTCCGCGTCGGTGAACAGGGTGCCCGCGGAGGAGGTCGTGGTGTGCGACTTGTTGTACGTCTTGTGGCCGCCGCGGGTGCCGTCGGTCAGCTGGTACGTCGAGCCCGACAGGGTCGTGTTGAGGGTGACCGAGCCCGAGTAGAGGCTCTTGCCGGTGCCGGTCTCGATGCCCTGGTACTCGTAGAGCTTCTTGCCGGTGGCGGCGTCGGTGATGACGTGCAGCTCGTTGGGGGTGCCGTCGTCCTGGAGGCCGCCGACGACCGTCTCGTATGCCAGGGTCGGCTTGCCGTCGCCGGCCCAGATCACCTTGCGCGGGGCCGCGTCGGCGCTGGTCTTCGCGGAACCGGCGGCCTTCGCCGCGGTCAGCGCCTGCTTCTCCGCCTTGGCGGCGGTGACCTGCGGCTTGACCGAGGCGACCTTGACACTGGCCTTGACCGCCTTGGTGACCCCGCGGGTCGCGCCGGACGCCGACTGGTGGACGACCAGGTCGCCGCCGAGCACCGGGAGGCCCGCGTAGGTGCGCTCGTAGCGGGTGTGGACCGCGCCGTCGGCGTCCTTGACGACGTCCTTGACGACCAGCTTCTCCTTGGCGCCGAGACCTATCTCCTGGGCCGTCTCGACGGCGGCGGCCTGCTGCTTCTTGACGAGGGAGGTGCGCGCGGCCGCCGACAGCTGCACCGGGGCGCCGGCGAGCGTGGCGGTCTTGCCGGTGGAGTCCGCGGGGGTCTGGGCGGCTGCGGTGCCGGAGGTCAGTCCGGTGGTGAGCAGTGCTCCGGCCGCGACGGCGGTGGCGATGGCCAGAGTGGTGCGCTTGTGACGCGCGTAGAGGGGGCTCACGCAAGCTCCTTTGTGGGGGAGTCCGGCGGGCGTGGGGTTGCCCGCCGAAGCGGTGTGAAGTTGCTGTGCAGCGGCTGGGGGAAGACTGACATCGAGGGCGCGTACATGTCATGACCCCGAAGTGATGTTGGCGGAAAATCGACTATCGGGTGAACATTGCGGGAATGTAAACCGGCTCGGCCCTGGTAAAGGCGGCGCCAACCGTCAACCACATGTCGGCATGGTCATGGCAAAGGAAAGGGCGCCGCCCCGGGGAGTCGAACCACCGGGACGGCGCCCTGTTCGGGGCCTGTCGGACCGCAGGGCCTACGGGAAGGTGAGCTTCCAGCTGTTGATGTAGCCGGTGTCCTGGGCCGCCTGGTCCTGGACCTTCAACTTCCATACACCGTTGGCTACTTCGGAGGACGCGTTGACCGTGTAGGTCTCGTTCACGTTGTCCGCCGAGTCGGAGGAGCTGAAGTTCTTCAGGCGGTACGTCGACCCGTCGGGTGCCACCAGATCGACGACGAGGTCACCGCGCCAGGTGTGCACGATGTCCACCGCGACCGCGAGGTTCGACGGCGCGTTGCCCGTCCGCCCGGACACCGTGATCGAGGACGTCACGGCCGCCCCGTTGTCCGGAATTGATACGTCGGCGGTGTTCTCGAATGAGGTGCCGCCGCCTCCGCCTCCACCGGGGCGTGACCCGACGGCCACACCCGCCCACGCGTTCTGCACCGCCGTGTACTCGGCGCTCGTCGTGCCGTACAGCTCACCGGCCGCCGCGAGGGTGCCGGTGCGGGCGCCCGCGTAGTTGGTGGTGGACGTGAACTTCGTGGTGAGCGCCCGGAACCAGATCTTCTCCGCCTTCGCCCGGCCGATGCCGGTCACCGGCAGGCCGTCCGAGGTGGGCGAGTTGTAGGTGACACCGTTGATCGTCTTGGTGCCGCTGCCCTCGCTCAGGAGGTAGAAGAAGTGGTTCGCCGGCCCCGACGAGTAGTGCACGTCGACCGAACCGATACCGGAGTACCAGCTGTCCTTGGACGCGCCGTCCTTGCTGGGCTTGTCCATGTAGCGCAGCGGCGTGCCGTCGCCGTTGATGTTGATCTCCTCGCCGATGAGGTAGTCACCGACGTCGGAGGAGTTCGCCGCGTAGAACTCGACCGCCGTGCCGAAGATGTCGGAGGTGGCCTCGTTGAGGCCGCCGGACTCGCCGGAATAGTTCAGGCCCGCGGTGTTGGAGGTGACGCCGTGCGTCATCTCGTGGCCGGCCACGTCGATGGCGGTGAGCGGGTGCGTGTTGCCCGAGCCGTCGCCGTAGGTCATGCAGAAGCAGCTGTCGTCCCAGAACGCGTTGACGTAGTTGTTGCCGTAGTGGACCCGGGAGTAGGCGCCGACGCCGTCCCCGCGGATACCGCTGCGCCCCTGCACGTTCTTGTAGTAGTCCCAGGTCAGCGCGGCACCGTAGTGCGCGTCCGCGCCGGCCGTCTCCAGGTTGGAGGCGCTGCCGTTGCCCCACACGTCGTCGGGGCCGGAGAAGAGGGTGCCGGTGCCCGACGTGCCGTGGTTGAGGTTGTACGTCTTGTGGTTGCCGCGCGTGGTGTCGGTCAGGTTGTACGTCGACCCCGACTGCGCGGTGCCCAGCGTGACCGTGCCGCTGTACATGGTGTTGCCGGTACCGGTCTCGATGCCCTGGTACTCGTAGAGCTTCTTGCCGGTGGCGGCGTCGGTGACGACGTGCAGCGCGTTGGGCGTGCCGTCCTCCTGGAACCCGCCGACGACCGTCTCGTAGGCCAGGGTCGGTGTGCCGCTGCCGGCCCAGATCACCTTGCGCGGTGCGCGGTCGGCGTTCGGTGAGGTGGCGCCCGCCGACCGCGCGGCGGACAGGGCCTGCTGCTCCGCCTTGGCGGCGGGCAGCGCGGCTGAGGTGGTGGCCGGCCTGATCGCGGCCCGGGTGGCCCTGCGGACGGCGCCGGTCGCGCCCGACTTCGCGGTGTCGACGACCAGGTCGCCGCCGAGCACCGGGAGGCCGGCGTAGGTGCGCTCGTAGCGGGTGTGCAGGGTGCCGTCCGCGTCCTTGACGACGTCGCGGACGACGAGCTTCTCCTTGGCGCCGAGGCCGAGGTCCTTGGCGGTGTCCGCCCTGGAGGCGTCGGCCTCGCGTATCAGCGCGGCGCGCTGGGCGGGGGTGAGCCGGACCGACTCGGCGCCCGGCCGGGCCTTGGCGGCCGCCGACGGGGCCCGTTCCGGTGCCGCGGAGGCGGCGCCGGACTGGACGGCCGCCGCGATCAGGGCGGAGACACCGACGAGCGCGACGGCCGCGGCGCGGCGGTGCGTGGTGTGACGGCGGGGGGTGTGGGAGGTGCGTCTGTGAGAGGAACTGCTACTCAACACTGACTCCTTCTGCGTGGCCGCGGGTCTCGCGACCAGGGGAGACCGGCCGGCGGATGGGCCGTCCGGGCAGAACGGGGCGTTGCGCGGAACCAGTTGTGCGTGAGCTGTGGCCACCCGGCGCAGCGGCGAAGCTGTGGGGTTGCTGTGAGGCGGCCGTGGGAAGAGTCGCAGGAGATTGCGCTTCCTGTCAGGAGCGCGTCAGGAGATTGGCCGGAAATACTCCGTTGTCCGGTAGTTCATGTTCGATATGCGGATCCGTCGGGTGCGGGCGGCCCGCCAGGTGAGGGACCGGAAGGTCTCGGCGGGCCGGCAGGCCGGGCGGATCGGCGGCCGGGTGACTCGGGCCCACCGGCTCAGGCCGGGTCCGGCCGGTCTCCGTGCCAGGAGTGCCACAGTGCCGCGTACGCCCCGCCCGCCGCCACCAGTTCGTCGTGCGTGCCGAGCTCCGTCAGCAGGCCGTCCTCCATCACCGCCACCCGGTCCGCGTCGTGCGCGGTGTGCAGCCGGTGCGCGATCGCGATGACCGTACGGCCTTCGAGCACGGCGGCCAGCGCGCGCTCGGTGTGACGCGCGGTCGTCGGATCCAGCAGGGCGGTGGCCTCGTCCAGGATCAGCGTGTGCGGGTCCGCCAGCACCACCCGGGCGAGGGCGAGTTGCTGAGCCTGCGGCCCGTCGGTACGCCAACCACCGTCGCCGAGGCGGGTGTCGAGGCCCTCGGGCAGCTCCCGCACCCAGTCGGCGGCCCCGACCGCGTCCAGGGCGGCCCACAACGCCCCGTCCGCGGCGGTCGGTTCGGCGATCAGCAGGTTGTCACGGACCGAGCCGAGGAAGACGTGGTGCTCCTGGGTGACCAGCACGACCTGCCGGCGCAGCCGCTCCGGGCCGAGGCCGACCACCGGCACCCCGCCCACCGTCACCGTGCCCCCGCTCGGCGCGTCGATGCCCGCCAGCAGCCGGCTCAGCGTGCTCTTCCCGGCACCGGACGGCCCCACCACCGCGAGCCGCTCCCCGGGTCGCACGGTCAGGTCCACGCCGTGCAGCACCTCGCCCCCGCGGTCGTAGGCGTACCGCACGCCGGTCACGTCGATCCGGTCGCCGGCCGGCGCGAGGGCGTCGTCCGCCGTGGCCCGCGGCGCCCGGGCCAGCCCCTCCACGCGGGCGAACGAGGCCCCGCTGCTCTGCAGGTCCTCGATCCGCATGAGGACCTGGTCGAGCGGCTCGCTCAGCTGCCGCAGGTACAGGGCCGCCGCCACGACCGACCCGAGGCTCATCACGCCCCGCGCGTGCAGCGCCCCGCCGATCAGCAGCACCCCCGCCACGGGGATCAGGTAGGACACCTCGACGACCGGGAAGAACACCGTGCGCAGGTACAGGGTGTAGAAGCGGGTGCGCCGGGACGTCTCCAGGGCGTCCCGGCTCGCGGCGACCCGCCGGTCCTGAAGCCGCAGCGCCTCGACGGTACGGGCGCCGGCCGCGGTCGCCGCGAGGATCTCGGCGACGTCCGAGGTGGCCGCGCCCTCGGCAAGATAGCCGTCCCGCGCCCGGCGCAGATACCAGCGCAGGACGCACCAGATCGGCAGCAGACACAGCACGCCGACAGCGCCGAGCAGCGGATCGAGCAGGAACACCACGCCGAGCAGGAACAGGAACTCCGCGCCGTTGATGAGCAGTTCGGGGCCGGCGTCCCGCAAGGTGGTGCCCACCGTCGCCACGTCGGCGGTCCCGCGCGCGGTCAGGTCACCGGTGCCGGCCCGCTCCACGACCGAGGCGGGCAGCGCCAGCGTCCGCTCGACGAACTCCTCACGCACCCGCGCCAGCGTCCGCTCCCCGAACCGGTGGCCCACGTAGCGTGCCGAGCGCGCCAGCAGCAACTGGGCCAGCGCGCACAGCAGGATCCACAGCGCGAGCCGGTCCACGGCCGCCACCCCGCCCCCGGCGCGCACGTCGTCGATGATCCGCCCGAGCAGCCACGGCCCCGCCAGCCCGGCGGCCGCCGCCAGCGCGTTCAGCCCCACCACGGCGGCGAAGGCCCCCCGGTCCTCCCGCAGCAGCCGCGCGGCGGCCCGCCGGACGTCGGCCGGTGCGGCGACGGGGAGTTGGCCGGATGTCGGCTGACTCATCGCAAGGTCTCCTCGGTGGCGGTGGCGGTGGCGGTGGCGGTGGCGGCGGTAGCGATGGCGGCGGCCGAGACCCGGTCCGATGCCGGTGAGGTCACCGCACGGCGTCCTCCGCCGCCGTGTCGCGGGCCACGAGCGCCCGGTATCCCGGCTCGCCGTCGAGCAGTGCACGGTGGCTGCCGGTCGCCGCGACCTTGCCGTCGACCAGGTAGTGCACGGTGTCGGCGCGGGCCAGCACCAGGGGCGAGGTCGAGGTGAGCAGGGTCGTACGGCCTCGGCGGGCGGCCTGGAGCCGTTCGGCCACCCGGGCCTCGGTGTGGGCGTCGAGCGCCGAGGTGGGCTCGATCGCCAGCAGCACCTCCGGGTCGGCCAGCAGCGCCCGCACCAGCCGGACGCGCTGCCGCTGCCCGCCGGACAGGCTGCGGCCCTGCGCGTCCACCGCCGAGTCGAGACCGTCGGGCAGGCCCTGCACGATGTCGTCGGCGACCGCCGTGTGCACGGCCCGCGCCAGGTCGGCCGGTTCCCGGTCCAGCCGGCCGCCGACCAGCTCCCGCAGCGTGCCCGCGAACAGGTCGGCCTCGTGGTCGGCGACCAGGATCCGCTCCCGCAGCTGCGGCAGCGCGATCTCGTCCAGCCGTACGCCGCCCCAGGTCGCCTCGGTCGGGACGTACCGGCCGAGCCGGTCGACCACGGCGGCACAGTCGGCCGGGCGGCCGGCGGCCAGCACGGTCAGCCGCCCCGGCAGCACCCGCACACCGGACTCCGGGTCGTGCAGCGCCGCCGGTTCCGCGGGCGCGTCCCGTGTCCCGCCGTCCGGCATCGGCTCCAGCCGCAGGAACCGCACGACGCGCCGCGCGGCCACCAGGCCGCGGCTGATCTGGTAGCCGCACTCGACCCAGAACGCGACCGGCCCCACCAGCACCGCGACATAGCCGTACACGGAGACCAGTTGGCCCACGCTGATGTCTCCCCGGGCGGCCGTCCGGGCCGCCAGCCAGGTCACCACGGCGAGGAACAGCGTCGGCAGGCCCACGCCGAGGGCCTGGACCCAGCTGGCCACCGCCCCGACCCGGTAGCCCTGCGCCCGCAGCCGCTGCGAGTCCTTGTGGAAGGCGTCGGCGAACAGGCTCTTGCCGCCCAGGCCGTTGAGGACGCGCAGTCCGCCCGCGAGGTCGGCGATCCGCGCGGTCAGCACGCCCTGCCGCTCGCGGTACTCGGTCTCCGTGCCCTGCAGCCGGGTGAGCAGCGGCCCCACCACGACGATGATCAGCGGCATGCCGAGCAGCACCACCGCGGCCAGCTCCGGCGACAGGGCGACCAGCAGTCCGGCGACCACCAGATAGGCGACGACGGCGCCGACACCGGGCCCGACGACGGTCAGGGCCTGGCTGATCGTCTGCACGTCGCCCACCCCGATCGTGACGACCTCACCGGCCCCGACCTGCCGGGGCAGCGCGGCGCCCAGCCGCAGGGCCTGGCCGACGACCACCTTGACCGTGCGGAAGTTGGCGTCCATGCGCACCCGGGTCATCGTGCGGTGCCGCATGATGCTCAGCCAGGCGTTGAAGGCGCCCACCGCGAACAGCGCCCCGCACCAGCCGGCGAGCGCCGCGGAGTCACCGGGCTCCAGCCCCTCGTCGATCGCCCGGGCCATCAGGTACGGCGTCGCCGCCAGCAGCACCATCCAGGTGCTGCCCAGCAGCGCCCCGGCGACGGCGCGGCCGGGCTGGCGGCGCACCAGCCACCACAGATACCGTGCTCCGCCCCGGCTGTCGGGTGTGCCGGGGTCCTCGTACGCGTCGATCAACAGGTCCCCCCGAGTGACTGGTTCACGCCAGACTGTCCTGCCAGGCCCGGTGCAGGTCCGCGAACCTTCCGGTACCCGCGACGAGTTCGTCCGGGGTGCCGTCCTCGACGATCCGGCCGTGTTCCATGACCAGCACCCGGTCGGCGATCTCGACGGTGGACAACCGGTGCGCGATCACCACCGCCGTACGCCCGCGCAGCACCGTCGACATCGCGCGCTGCACCGCCCGTTCGCCCGGGATGTCGAGGGAGCTGGTCGCCTCGTCCAGAATCAGCACCGCCGGATCCGCCAGCAACGCCCTTGCGAAGGCGACGAGTTGGCGCTGCCCGGCGGAGATGCGGCCACCACGCTTGCGGACGTCCGTGTCGTATCCGTCGGGCAGCGCGCTGATGAAGTCGTGCGCGCCGATCGCCTTCGCGGCCTGCTCGATCTCGTCGCGGCCGGCGTCCGGTCGGCCGATGGCGATGTTCTCGGCGACGGTGCCGGAGAACAGGAACGCCTCCTGGGTCACCATGACGACCCCGCGCCGCAGTTCCGGCACGGACAGCTCGCGCAGGTCGACGCCGTCCAGCAGGACCCGGCCGTCGGAGGCGTCGTAGAACCGGGCGAGCAGCTTGGCGAGGGTCGACTTGCCCGCCCCCGTGGAGCCGACCACGGCGACCGTCTGCCCGGCCGGGATCGTCAGGTCGAAGCGGGGCAGGACCTCGCCACCGGTGCGGTAGGCGAACCGGACGCCGTCGAAGACGACCTCGCGGCCGGGGTGCTCGGAGGCGAGCGGCGGCAAATGCCGCGGGGCGGCCGGCTCGGGCACGGACGGCGTCTGCGCCAGCAGCCCCGCGATCTTCTCCAGCGAGGCCGCCGCCGAGTGGTAGGAGTTCAGGAACATGCCGAGCCGGTCGATGGGGTCGTACAGCCGGCGCAGGTACAGCACGGCGGCCGCCAGCACCCCCAGTTCCAGCGTCCCGCCCGCGACCCGCTGGGCGCCCCACAGCACGATCAGCGCGACGGCCGTGTTGGCGACCAGCCGGGAGCCGGTGACATAGCGGGCCATCTCCAGGAGCGCGTCGCCGTTGGTCCGCTCGTGCCGCCGGTTCAGCACCCCGAAGTCGGCCTCGTTGACGGCCTCGCGGCGGAACGCGCGCACCGGCCGGATGCCGTTCATCGTCTCGACGAACTTCACGATGACGGAGGCGATGGCGGTGGACCGCTGCGCGTACACCCGCTCGGCGCGCCGCCGGTAGACCCGCACGAGCAGGTACAGCGGCACGAAGGAGGCCACCGCGACCGCGCCGAGGCCCAGGTCCAGCCAGAGCAGCAGGGCCGAGACGTAGACGAAGGACAGGACGACCGTGACGAGTTCCTGCAGTCCCTCGCTGAGCAGTTCGCGCAGCGACTCCACGTCGGTGGTGGAGCGGGAGATGATCCGGCCCGAGGTGTAGCGCTCGTGGAAGTCCAGGCTGAGGGCCTGGGCGTGCCGGAAGATCCGGCCGCGCAGGTCCAGCAGCACGTCCTGGTTGACGCGGGCGGAGGCGACGACGAACGCGTACTGCAGTGCGCCGGAGACCAGCGCGCACAGCAGATAGCCCACGGCCACCGCGACCAGCGGCCCGTGGTCGGCGCGGCGGAAGGCGGGCACCGCGCTGTCGATGGCGTACGCCACCAGCAGCGGGCCGGCCTGCACCGCCGCCTGCTGGAGCAGCAGCAGCAGGGTCGTGCCGGCCACCCGGGCCTTCATCGGCGAGAGCAGGGAGCGCAGCAGCGCGGCCGTCGCGCCCGGGGGAGTGGGCAGGACGTCCCGGTCGAAGAGGTCGCCGGAGGCGTCCGCTCCGGGCGCCGGGTGCTCCGCGCCGGCCGGCCCGTCACCGGACCGTCCCCCGCCGGGCCGCTCCTGGCCCGGTGCGGTGGTCGTGGGCGCCGTCATCGCTCGTCCTCCTCGGTGCCGGCCATCAGGTGGGCGTACTCGGCGTTGGTCCGCAGCAGTTCGTGATGGGTGCCGACGGCCGCGATCCGGCCGCCGGACAGCAGGGCCACCCGGTCGGCGAGCAGCACGGTCGACGGGCGGTGCGCCACGATGAGCGCGGTGGTGTCCGACAGGACCTCGCGCAGCGCGGCCTCGACGGCGGCCTCGGTGTGCACGTCCAGCGCGGACAGCGGATCGTCCAGGACGAGGAACCGGGGGCGGCCGACGACGGCTCTGGCCAGCGCGAGGCGCTGCCGCTGCCCGCCGGACAGGCTCAGCCCCTGCTCGCCGACCTGGGTGTCCGTGCCGTGGGGGAGGGCGTGCACGAAGTCGGCCTGCGCGACGGCCAGCGCCCGCTCCAGCTCCGGTGCCCCGGCGTCGCCGGCGGCCCCCATCAGGACGTTCTCGCCAACGCCCGCCGAGAAGAGGGTGGGCTCCTCGAAGGCGACGGCCACCTGGGAGCGCAGCTCCTGCCGGGACATCGCCGTGATGTCGGCGCCGTCCAGCGTGATGCGGCCGGAGGTGACCTCGTGCAGCCGGGGGACGAGCGCGGTGAGGGTGGTCTTGCCGCTGCCGGTCGCGCCGACCAGCGCCATGGACTCGCCGGGGCGGATGTGCAGGTCCACCCGGTCCAGGACGGGGACCGTCTCCTCGGGGGCGTCGGGGTAGCGGAACCGTACGCCGTGGAAGCGCAGTCCGCCGTCCCCGGCGGCCGGGCGGTGACCGTCCGCGCTGGTCGCCGGGTTCTCCGGCTCGGCGTCCATCACCTCGAAGTACCGCTCGGTGGCCGTCGCCGCCTCCTGGCTCATCGCCAGCAGGAAGCCGATGGAGTCCACCGGCCAGCGCAGGGCGAGCGCCGTCGACAGGAACGCCACCAGCGTGCCCGCCGACAGCTGCCCGTCGGCCACCTGCACGGCCCCCAGCACCAGTGCCGCGCCGACCGCCACCTCCGGCAGCGTCACGATGACACCCCAGATCGTCGCCAGCAGCCTCGCCTTGTGCAGCTCCGTGCCCCGCAGGGTTTGCGACAGCTCCCGGAACGCCCGCGCCTGGCTGCGGTGGCGCCCGAAGCCCTTGATGATGCGGATGCCGAGCACGCTCTCCTCGACGACCGTCGTCAAATCCCCCACCTGGTCCTGCGCGCGCCGCGCCACGTCGGCGTACCGCCGCTCGAAGACCACGCAGGTGACCAGCACGGGGATCGCCGGGCCGAGGATCACCAGCCCGAGCGTCCAGTCCTGGAGCAGCATGATGATCACGCCGACGAGGATCGTGACGGCGTTGACCAGCAGGAACGTCAGGGGGAAGGCGAGGAACATCCGGACCAGCATGAGGTCGGTGGTGGCCCGGGAGAGCAACTGCCCCGAGGCCCAGCGGTCGTGGAAGGCGATCGGCAGCCGTTGCAGGTGTCCGTACAGCCCGCCCCGCATCTCCGCCTCGACGTGCGACAGCGGCCGCGCCACCAGCCACCGCCGCAGCCCGAACAGCAGCGCCTCCGCGAAGCCGAGCAGCAGCAGGTACAGCGCCCCCAGCCACACGCCCGCGGTGTCGCCGTCGGCGACCGGCCCGTCCACCATCCACTTCAGGACGAGCGGGATGACCAGCCCGGTGCACGAGGCGACTATCGCGACGACGGCCGCGGTGAACAGCCGCGCCCGCACCGGCCGGACGAACGGCCACAGGCGCAGCAGGGTGCGGACGGCGGAGCGGTCCTCGGCGGTTGCACGTGTAGTGGACATCAGTGCCGAGCCTACGGATCGGCACTGACATCGCCCACCGAGTTTTGGCCGGACCCGGGTCCGCCTCCGGTCGTAGGACCTGCGGGTTCGAGGGGGTGGGCCACCCGTCTGTCCGACCGGTCGTACACGCGCATCAACCGATCGGTGGATGCCCCTTCGAGCGCGTCGGCCGATGTGCCGGGCCGCCGCCGGGCGCGACGCTGGGGCCATGCCCGTCATCGAAGTGAGCGACCTGCGCAAGTCCTACGGCGGCCGAGCCGTCGTCGACGGCGTCTCCTTCTCCGTCGAGGAGGGGGAGATCTTCGGCGTCCTCGGCCCGAACGGCGCCGGCAAGACCACCACTGTCGAGTGCGTCGGCGGGCTGCGCGTGCCCGACGCCGGCCGCGTCCGTGTCACCGGCCTCGACCCCGTCGCCGACCACGAGAAGGTGGCCCGTGTCCTCGGCGCGCAGCTCCAGCAGAGCGAACTGCAGGACAAACTGACCGTGCGTGAGGCCCTGGAGCTGTACGCGGCCTTCCACGCCCACCCGGCCGACTGGGGTCCGCTGGCCGAACGCCTGGATCTCACCGCCCGGCTCGGCACCCGCTTCGGCCGGCTGTCCGGGGGGCAGAAGCAGCGGCTGTTCATCGCGCTCGCCCTGGTCGGCAACCCCCGGATCGTCGTCCTCGACGAGCTCACCACCGGCCTCGACCCGCGGGCCCGCCGGGACACCTGGCAACTCATCGAGGACATCCGGGCGAACGGCGTCACCGTCCTGCTGGTCACCCACTTCATGGAGGAGGCGCAGCGGCTGTGCGACCGGATCGCGGTGATCGACCGGGGGCGGGTGGCCGCCCTGGACACCCCGGCCGGTCTGATCCGGCGCGCGGCGGGCTCCACCGTCGTCAGCTTCACCCCGTCCGCGCCGCTGGACGACCGCGACCTGAACACGCTCCCCGGGCTGGCCTCCGTCGAGCACCGGGACGGCCGGGTCACGCTCTCCGGCACCGACGAGACGGTCAACGCCGTCATCACCCTCCTGGCCCGGCACCACGTCACCGCCCATCAGCTCCGGGTCGGTGACGCCACCCTCGACGACGCGTTCCTCGACCTGACGGAGTCCGTGACATGAGCACCCTGGTGAACCCCGCCGTCCTGCGCACCGAGATGCGCCTCTTCCGCCGTGAACCCGCCGGAGTGTTCTGGATCCTGCTGTTCCCCGCCCTCCTGCTGGTGATCCTCGGTTCCATCCCGTCCTTCCGCGACCCCGACCCGTCCTTCGGCGGCCTGCGCCCGGTCGACGCCTACGTCCCGGTGGCCGTCCTGCTCGGCCTGATCGTCGGTGGCCTCCAGTCGATGCCGCAGACCCTCACCAGCTACCGCGAGCGCGGCATCCTGCGCCGGATGTCCGCCACGCCCGTCCGGCCGTCCGCCCTGCTGTCCGCGCAGATGCTGGTGTACGGCGGGTCCGCCCTGGCGTCGGCGCTGCTCGCCCTCGCGGTCGGCCGGCTCGCCTTCGCCGTACGCCTGCCGCGGCAGCCCTTCGGGTACGCCGTCGCCCTGCTCCTCGCCGCCCTGGTGGCCCTCGCGCTGGGCGCTCTGATCTCGGCGCTGTCCCGCACGACGAAGATCGCCGGTGCCGTCGGGTCGGCGGTGTTCTTCCCGTCGATGTTCTGCGCGGGCGTGTGGCTGCCGGTGCAGGCCATGCCGGACACCCTCGCCCGGATCGTCGGGTACACGCCGTTCGGCGCCGCCGCCCAGGCGCTGAACCGGGCCGCGGCGGGACACTGGCCGGGCTGGACGCACCTCGGCGTGCTCGCGATGTGGGTGCTGCTGCTGTCCGGCGCGGCCACGCGCTGGTTCCGCTGGGAGTGAGCCCCGCCGTGCCCGACACTGAGGCCATGACGGACAGGGCGGTGACGGCCGAGGCGGTGACGGCCGAGGCGGTGACGGCCGGGACGGGGAGGGACCGGGCGGAGGGCACGGCGGCCGTCCGGACGTCGATGCCGGGCATCGCGGTCCGCGGCGCCGTCGCGGCGGACGGGACGCGGCGGGCGATGTTCCACCGCTGGGGCCCCTACGGGCTCCTGGCCGTCAGCACCCTCGCCTGCGTCGTCTCGGCCGCCCTCGTCGGCATGACCCGGGCCGAGGAGTACGCGACCACCGTCCTGGTACTCGCGAGCCTCGCCCTTCAGGTCGCCTGGGGCAGGGCGGCCCGCACCCGGCCGGGCCCGTCCGGGGCGGGCGCCGCCTACTACGTCCTGCGCTGGATCCTCGGCTTCCTGCTGTGCTGGCTCAACCCGTTCTTCGGCTTCTACGCCGTCACCGGCTACTACGACGTCACCCGCCTGCTGCGCGGGCGGGCGGTGAAGGTGGGCCTCGTCGCCACCGCCGTTACCATGTCCGGCTCCCAGGTCGGCGGCATGCCGCCGCACGGGCTGGTGCTGTGGCTCGGTTTCGGCCTGGTGCTCGGCGCCAACATCGCCCTGCTCGCCGTCTTCAGCCACCTCGCCGCGCAGGACGACGCGCACGCCCTCGTCCAGACCGCCACCATCGCCGAACTCGAACGCACCAACACGGCGTTGCAGCAGGCCCTCGACGAGAACGCGGCCCTGCACGCCCAACTCCTGCTCCAGGCACGGGAGGCCGGGGTCGCCGACGAGCGCCGCCGTCTCGCCGCCGAGATCCACGACACCCTCGCCCAGGGCCTGATCGGGATCATCGCCCAGCTCCGGATCGTCACCGACACCCCGGACCACGGCGCGGCCCGCGCGCACCTGGACCGTGCCGTCCAACTGGCCCGGCACAGCCTGGGAGAGGCCCGCCGCTCCGTGCAGAGCCTCGCCCCGGTGGCCCTCGCCGACGACCTGCTGCCCGAGGCGCTGCGCAAGACGGTCACCGAGTGGAGCGAACGCACCGGCGTGCGCGCCGAGTTCACCGTCACGGGCACCGCCGAGCAACTCCACGACGAGGTCTCGGCCACCCTCCTGCGCATCGCCCAGGAGGCCCTGTCCAACACCGCCCGGCACGCGGCCGCCACCCGGACCGGCGTCACGCTGTCCTTCATGGTCGACGAGGTCGTCCTCGACATCCGCGACGACGGCCGCGGGTTCGACGCCCGCGCCCGCCCCGCCCGCACCGGCACCGGCGGCTTCGGCGTGGCCGGCATGCGGGCCCGCGCCGAACGCATCGCCGGCACCCTCACCGTCGAGTCCGAACCGGGCCACGGCACGGCGCTGTCGGCTCGCGTACCGTTGGTCCGCCATGACAGCTGACGCGCCCGTCTCCCTGCTGATCGTCGACGACCATCCCGTCGTACGGGACGGTCTGCGCGGCATGTTCGAGTCCGCGCCCGGCTTCGCCGTCCTGGGCGAGGCGTCCGACGGCGCCGAGGCGCTGGAGCGGGCCGCCGCCCTCGACCCGGACGTGATCCTCATGGACCTGCGCATGCCCGGCACCGGCGGTGTGGCGGCGATCGCCGAGCTGACCCGGCGCGGCGCCCGCGCCAAGGTCCTCGTGCTGACCACGTACGACACGGACTCCGACACGCTGCCCGCGATCGAGGCGGGCGCGACGGGCTACCTCCTCAAGGACGCCCCGCGCGACGAACTGTTCACCGCGGTCCGCGCGGCCGCACAGGGCCGTACGGTCCTCTCCCCGGCCGTGGCCTCCCGCCTGGTCTCCGCGGTCCGTACGCCCCGGTCTCCCGGCAACGAGCCCCTCTCCGCCCGGGAGCGCGAGGTGCTGGTCCTGGTCGCCCGGGGCACCTCCAACCGCGAGATCGCCCGTGAACTGTTCATCAGCGAGGCGACGGTGAAGACCCACCTCACCCACCTGTACGCCAAACTCGGCGTCAACGACCGGGCGGCGGCGGTGGCGACGGCGTACGAACGCGGAATCCTGGGCTGAGCCGCCGTTCGCCGCCTCTCGCCCCCGAAGACGGCCCGCTCACCGCACCTTCAGCAGCAGCACCGACCGCGCCGGCACGGTCACCACCGCTCCCGCCCGGTGCGTCACTCCCGGCGCGTCGGCCTGCGCCTCCCGCGAGGTGTCGACGACGACCTCGTACCGCTCCGCCCACGGCGGCCCCGGCAGCTCGAAGCCCGCCGGCCGGTCCCCCGCGTGCAGCACGGCCAGGAAGCTGTCGTCGAGGATCGCCGCGCCCCGCTCGTCGCGGCCCGGGATGTCCCGACCTGACAGGTACATGCCCAGTGTGGCCGCGGGCGCGTACCAGTCCCCTTCCGTCATCTCCGTGCCGTGCGCGGTGAACCAGGCCAGGTCCCGCAGCCCGTCCACCGAGTGCGCCCGCCCGGAGAAGAAGGCCCGGCGGCGCAGGACCGGATGCTCGTGCCGCAGCCGGATCAGCCGGGAGGTCAGGTCGAAGAGCGCCTTCCAGCCCGGGTCCTCCAGCAGCCCCCAGTCCAGCCAGCTGATCTCGTTGTCCTGGCAGTAGGCGTTGTTGTTGCCGCCCTGCGTACGGCCCAGTTCGTCGCCGGCCACCAGCATCGGCACGCCCGTCGACAGCAGCAGCGTGGTCAGCAGGTTGCGCAACTGCCGCCGCCGCAGCGCCCGTACGCGCTCCTCGTCACTCTCGCCCTCCACACCGCCGTTCCACGAGCGGTTGTCGTCCGTCCCGTCCCGGTTGCCCTCGCCGTTCGCCTCGTTGTGCTTGCGCCCGTAGGACACCAGGTCCCGCAGGGTGAAACCGTCGTGCGCGGTCACGAAGTTGACCGAGGCGTACGGCCTGCGGCCGCCCCACGCGTACAGGTCGCTGGACCCCGACAGGCGGTAGCCGAGATCCCGTACGTCCGGCAGCGCGCCCCGCCAGAAGTCCCGCACGGCGTTGCGGTACCGGTCGTTCCACTCCGTCCACAGCGGCGGGAACGCGCCGACCTGGTAGCCGCCCGACCCCACGTCCCACGGTTCGGCGATTAGCTTCACCCGCCGCAGCACCGGGTCCTGGGCGATCACCGCGAGGAAGGGGGACAGCATGTCGACGTCGTGCATGGAACGGGCCAGCGCGGCCGCGAGGTCGAAGCGGAAGCCGTCGACGCCCATCTCCGTCACCCAGTACCGCAGCGAGTCCGTGATCAGCCGCAGCACGTGCGGCTGCACGACGTGCAGGGTGTTGCCGCAGCCGGTGTAGTCCGCGTACCGCCGCGCGTCCGACTGCAACCGGTAGTAGCCCCGGTTGTCGATGCCCTTCAGGGACAGCGTCGGGCCCAGCTCGCCGGCCTCCGCCGTGTGGTTGTAGACGACGTCGAGGATGACCTCGATCCCGGCCGCGTGCAGCGCCCCCACCATGCGCTTGAACTCGCCGACCTGCTGCCCGGTGGTGCCGGAGGCGGCGTAGCCGGCGTGCGGGGCGAAATAGCCGATCGAGTTGTAGCCCCAGTAGTTCTTCAGCCCCCGGCGCAGCAGGTGGTCCTCGTGCGCGAACTGGTGCACCGGCAGCAGCTCGACCGCCGTCACGCCCAGTTTCACCAGGTGCTCGATCGCCGCCGGATGGGCGAGACCGGCGTAGGTGCCCCGCAGCTCCTCGGGGATGCCCGGATGCAGCTTGGTGAAGCCCTTCACGTGCAGCTCGTAGATCACCGAGTCGGCCCACGGCGTCTTCGGGCGCCGGTCGTCGGCCCAGTCGTCGTCGTCATGGACGACGACCCCCTTCGGGACGTACGGCGCCGAGTCCCGGTCGTCGCGCACGGTGTCCGCCACCTGCTGCTGGGGCCAGTCACGGACGTGCCCGTACACCTCGGGCGGGAGGGCGAAGTCGCCGTCGACCGCGCGCGCGTACGGGTCGAGGAGCAGCTTCGCCGGGTTCCAGCGGGCGCCGGTCCACGGGTCCCAGCGGCCCCGCACCCGGTAGCCGTAGCGCTGGCCGGGCATCACCCCCGGCACGAACCCGTGCCAGATCTCGTGCGTCAGCTCGGTCAGCCGCGCCCGCGTCTCCCGGCCCGTCTCGTCGAACAGGCACAGCTCCACCGACTCCGCCCCGCCGGCCCACAGCGCGAAGTTGGTGCCCGCCACCCCGTCCGGGCCGACCCGGAAGCGGGCCCCCAGGGGCGTCGAGGCACCCGGCCACACCGGCACGGGCACCGTGCGGTGCACGCCGTTCGCGGCGGCGGGGCGCCCGTCCTCGGCGGCGCGCCCCTCGGCCACCGCCTCCTGCTCGGCTGCGCTGGACACCTGTTCAGCCTCCCACGGCTCGTGGAACGACCTGAAAGGCGCGTACGGCGTCCCGGCCGCGGCTCCCCGTCGCGTCGTTCTCCCCACTGTTCTGCCCAGAGCTTGGCTCGCACTCACGTTTCCCCGAAGCGCACCCGGTCGTTGGGTATCACGTGAGGCATGGACAAGGGCGCGCGCGGCGCGTGGGGGCCGCACTGGCCGCCGTACTGACATGGGCAGGACTGCTGGCCGGAGCCGCCGGCTGTACTTCGGAGGGCACGAGTGCGATCGGGCAGGCGTTCGGCAAACCCCCGGCACCGAAGGACGTCATCCGGGTCACACCCGACGACGGGAGCCGGGACGTGCGACCCGGGGGGAGGTTCCTGGTGCGGGTGCCCGGCGGGCGCATCGAGTCGGTGCGGGTCGTCAGGTCCCAGGACGCCCAGGAGTCCCCGGTGCCGGGGCACGTCTCCGAGGACGGGCTGCGCTGGGAGCCCGAGGAGGCGAGGCTGGCGCTGGCCGCCCGCTACACGGTCGACGTGGTGGCGCTGGACGGCCGGGGACGGCGCTCCGCCCGGCACACCACCTTCACCACGTACGTCCCCGACAAGCGCTTCATCGGATACGTCACCCCGGAGAACCGCTCCACCGTCGGCACCGGCATGATCGTCTCCCTCGAGTTCAGCCGGGCGATCACGCGCCGGGCCGCCGTCGAGCGGGCGATCCACGTCACCGCGAAGCCGCCGGTCGAGATCCGCCCGCACTGGTTCGGCGACGCCCGCCTCGACTTCCGCCCCGAGCGGTACTGGCAGCCCGGTACCCAGGTCACCGTCTCCCTGCGGCTGCGGGACGTCGAGGGCGCGCGCGGGGTCTACGGACTGCAGTACCGGACGTTCTCCTTCACCGTCGGCCGCAGCCAGGTCTCCCTGGTCGACGCGGCCCGCCACACCATGGAGGTCCGGCGCGACGGCGACCTCCTCGCCACCGTCCCGATCACGGCCGGCGCCCCGAAGACGACCACGTACAACGGGAAGATGGTCGTCACCGAGATGCTCGACGTGACCCGTATGAACAGCCGCACCGTCGGCTTCGGCGGCGAGTACGACATCCCCGACGTCCCGCACGCCATGCGCCTGACGGACTCCGGAACCTTCCTGCACGGCAACTACTGGGCGCCGGACGCCCCCGGGCACGTCAACGTCAGCCACGGCTGCGTGGGCCTGAGGGACGTGAAGGGCGGCAGTTCCGACTCGCCCGCGGGCTGGTTCTTCGACCGCAGCCTGGTGGGCGACGTCGTCGAGGTCGTCCACAGCAACGACAAGGAGGTCGCTCCCGACAACGGCCTCGGCGGCTGGAACATGGGCTGGCGGGCGTGGAAGGCGGGCAGCGCGCTGTCCGGCGCAGTTGGGACGGAACGGTGACCTTGAGCTGACACGATGCTCAAATCCCGCCGGTTACTATGCGCCGATGCGTGCGTGGGGTGCGCCGGGGCGGGCCTGACCAGGCCCGGCGAGGGGAGAAGAGTTGAACGTGCGACCGATATCGGGGGCGTCGGTTGACGCACGCGGGCGGGGCCGCAAGAGGCTGTGGGCACCGGTGGTCGGGGTGCTGCTTCTCGCGGTGACGGCGTGCGGAGGGGGCGGTGGTACGGAGTCCGGGGCCGGGGGCGCGAAGGAGCAGGACTCCTCCGCCGCGCAGAGCAAGCAGTCGGAGGCGGTCGTCTCGATCGCCCCGAAGGACGGCGCCAAGTCCGTCGACACCAGCGGCGCCCTGAAGGTCGGCGCGGTCAAGGGCAAGCTGACGCAGGTCGAGGTCAAGAACCCCAAGGGCACCGCGATACCGGGGAAGATCACCGCCGACGGGGCGAGCTGGACGCCGGACACGCACCTGGCCGCCTCCACCACCTACACCGTGCACGCCGTCGCCAAGGACTCCGCGGGCCGTACGGCCGCCGAGGACTCCCGCTTCACCACCCTGACGCCGCAGAACACCTTCGTCGGCAACTTCACTCCAGAGGACGGCTCGAAGGTCGGCGTAGGCATGCCGTTCTCGATCCGTTTCACCCGTGGCATCACCAGCCCCGAGGACGTCGAGAAGGCCATCACGATCAGGACCGAGCCCGCCGTCGAGGTCGCGGGCCACTGGTTCGGCAACGACCGGCTCGACTTCCGTCCGGAGAAGTACTGGAAGGAAGGCACCAAGGTCACCGTCGGCCTCGCCCTCGACGGTGTCGAGGGCCGCGACGGCGTCTACGGCAAGCAGTCCAAGACCGTCACCTTCACCATCGGCCGCGACCAGGTCTCCGTCGTGGACGCGAAGAGGCACACGATGAAGGTCACGCAGGACGGCAAGGTCGTCAAGACGATCCCGGTCACCACCGGCAAGCCCGGCTACGACACGTGGAACGGCCGCATGGTCATCAGCGAGAAGCTCCGGGTGACCCGCATGAACGGCGAGACGGTCGGCTACGGCGGCGAGTACGACATCAAGGACGTGCCGGACGCGATGCGCCTGACCAACTCGGGCACCTTCATCCACGGCAACTACTGGGGCGGCGACGCCTTCGGCAACTACAACGCCAGCCACGGCTGCGTCGGCCTGCAGGACGTGCGCGGCGGCTCCGACCGGGCCCTTCCCGCGGGCTGGTTCTTCGACCACTCGATGGTGGGCGACGTGGTCGAGGTCAAGCACAGCAACGACCGCACCGTCGAACCGGACAACGGGCTCAACGGCTGGAACATGTCCTGGGACAAGTGGAAGGCGTGACCTTCCGGCACAGGGCGCCCGGCGTGTGACGCCCGTGCCCGACGCCCACGGGTCCCGGTGTGAGCTACCGCACCGGGGCCCGTGGCGTTAGTGCCCGTTAACCTGCCTGCATGACCGTGAATCTCGAAGTCGCCGAAGGCGTCGGCACCCTGCGGCTCGACCGCCCGCCGATGAACGCGCTGGACGTCGCCACGCAGGACCGGCTCAAGGAGCTCGCCGAGGAGGTCACCCGCCGCGAGGACGTACGCGCGGTGGTGATCCACGGCGGGGAGAAGGTGTTCGCGGCCGGCGCGGACATCAAGGAGATGCAGGCCATGGACCACACCGCGATGATCCTGCGGGGGAAGGCCCTGCAGGACGCGTTCACGGCGGTGGCCCGCATCCCCAAGCCGGTGGTGGCCGCCGTCACCGGCTACGCGCTGGGCGGTGGCTGCGAGCTGGCCCTGTGCGCGGACTTCCGGATCGCCGCCGACAACGCCAAGCTCGGCCAGCCCGAGATCCTGCTCGGTCTCATCCCGGGCGCCGGCGGCACCCAGCGCCTGTCCCGGCTCGTCGGCCCGTCGAAGGCGAAGGACCTGATCTTCACCGGCCGGATGGTGAAGGCGGACGAGGCGCTCGCCCTGGGGCTGGTGGACCGCGTGGTCCCCGCCGCGGACGTGTATCCGCAGGCCCACGCCTGGGCGGCGCGGCTGGCGCAGGGCCCGGCGATCGCGCTGCGCGCCGCGAAGGAGGCGATCGACACCGGCCTGGAGACCGACATCGAGACGGGCCTGGCGGTGGAACGCAACTGGTTCGCGGGCCTGTTCGCCACCGAGGACCGGGAGCGCGGGATGCGGAGCTTCGTGGAGGAGGGGCCGGGCAAGGCGAAATTCGCCTGAACTGCTTGCCATTGACACGGTGTCTGATCCGGGTCCCCCGATGGGGCGGTTTATGGCAGCCTTAACGCAGCCTTAAGTCTGTCTTGCCGGGGGAGCCCGCCGACGATCTCCACCATCCCTGCCCCGCAGGTGGGCGGGGCCGCCGAAGGTACCGAAGTGCCACGGGCATATGCCGAACGACCCCTGCGGAACGGGGGATTCCGGGGGGCGTATTCGGCGGGAACGGCCCCGGCGGGCGTTCTGGGCGGCCATGATGGGGGGCATGGCGGGGCTGGAGGGCATCGAACAGCCGCGGGGACACAGCCGTGCGGCCGCGGCACGCTGGTCGCCTGCGGTCGAGGACGAACACGCGCTCAGAGCACTGGAGTTGTTCGGCAATCCCACCGAGGCCGAGGTCCCGCTGCCGTCCCGCCCCGAGTCCGCCGCCACCGCCCGCCGACTGACCCAGGTGGTGGTCCTGCGCCAGTGGGGCCTCACCCCGAAGATGACCGAGGACGCCGTCTTACTGGTCTCGGAGCTGGTCGGCAACGCCGTGCGCCACACCGGCGCCCGCGTATTCGGGCTCCGAATGCGCCGGCGCCGCGGCTGGATCCGCGTCGAGGTCCGCGACCCCTCCCGCGGCCTGCCCTGTCTGATGCCGGTCCAGGAGACGGACATCAGCGGACGGGGCCTGTTCCTCGTCGACACCCTGTCGGACCGCTGGGGCGTCGACCTCCTGCCGCGCGGCAAGACCACCTGGTTCGAGATGCGGGTCGCGGACCGCTGACGGCACCGTAAAGACCCCGGACAGAACCGCCGCCACTCCACCAAATAGCCGGTTTTCACCCACAACACCCCTTAAATGGTGCGGGTGACCACGACCGACCGCCGTGCCGCGCTGCGCACGGGTGCCGCCCTCCTCGCCGGGAGCACGCTCGCCGCCGGGTGCTCCACCGACGGCGAGCGTGCCCCCGGCGAACCCTCCACCACCACCTCCCCCGCGTCCCCGACCGCACATCCCCCCGCGCCCGGCCCCGCACCCCGCCGCTTCCCCGGGCAGCCCGTCCAGCTCACCCACGGCCCGCGCGACCGCCCCCGGGTCGCCCTCACCTTCCACGGACAGGGCGATCCCGCCATCGCCCGCGCCCTCCTCGGCGAGGCCGAAGGCCACGGCGCCCACGTCACCGTCCTCGCTGTCGGCGCCTGGCTGGACGACCACCCCGAACTCGCCCGCCGCATCCTCGACGGCGGCCACGACCTCGGCAACCACACCCAGCGCCACCTGGCCGTCAACACCATGTCCGAGGCCGACGCCCGTGCGGAGATCTCCGGGTGCGCCGACCGGCTGCGCAGGCTCACCGGCTCCATCGGCACCTGGTTCCGCCCCTCCCGGGCCGCCCGCGCCTCACCGCTCGTCGAACGCCTCGCCCGCGACGCGGGCTACCCGCACGTCCTGTCCTACGACGTCGACTCCCTCGACTTCACCTCGCCAGGCGCCCCCGCCGTCACCCGCACCGTCCGCGACGGAATCCGCAACGGGTCCGTGGTGAGCCTGCACTTCGGCTACCCCGGCACGGTCGCCGCGCTGCCCGCCGTACTCGAAGAGCTCGACCGGCGCGGACTGCGCGCCGTCACCACCACGGAGTTGCTGAGCTGATGCGCCCCACCGATGTCACCCGCGCCCTGGTCCTCGCCGCCGCCCTCGCCGTCCTCGCCCCCCTCACCGCCTGCGGCTCGACCGCGCCCCGGCACGCGGACCACGGCCAGGAGACCAAGGCCGCCCACGTGCCGGTCGCCCCGCCCAGGAAGAAGGCCGCGCCGGGCCTGCCCGGCATGCCGCCCCTCCTGGACCCGCGGGACGTGTACGCGGCCGACCGCCCCGGCCGGCTCTCCCCGGTGGTGCGCGACTTCCCCTCCCGGGTCTACGTCCCCAACTCGGAGTCCGACACCGTCTCCGTCATCGACCCGAAGACCTACCAGGTCATCGACACCATCCGGGTCGGCCGCCAGCCCCAGCACGTCGTGCCGTCCTGGGACCTGAAGACGCTGTGGGTCAACAACGACCGCGGCAACACGCTCACCCCCATCGACCCGAGAACCGGGAGGGCCGGCCGGTCCGTCGACGTCCACGACCCCTACAACCTGTACTTCACGCCCAACGGCAGGTACGCCGTCGTCATGGCCTCCCTCGACCGCGAACTGGCCTTCCGCGACCCGCACTCCATGAAGCTGCTGAAAGCGGTCCCGGTCAGCTGCTACGGCGTCAACCACGCCGACTTCTCCCCGGACGGCCGCTACTTCATCGTCTCCTGCGAGTTCAGCGGCGAACTCCTCAAGGTCGACACCGCACAGATGAAGGTCGTCGCACAGCAGAAGCTGCCCTTCCCGGGCGCGATGCCCCAGGACGTCAAGATCTCCCCCGACGGCAAGAAGTTCTACATCGCGGACATGAAGGCCGACGGCATGTGGGTCCTGGACGGCGACACCTTCGGCACTCCGGTGCTCCTGCCCACCGGCAAGGGCACCCACGGCCTCTACGTCAGCCGCGACTCGCGCGAGATGTACGTCTCCAACCGCGGCGAGGGCACCATCTCCGTCTTCGACTTCGCCCGCGGCGAGGTCATCAGGAAGTGGCACCTCCCCGACGGGGGCAGCCCCGACATGGGCGGCGTCTCCGCCGACGGCAGGGTCCTGTGGCTGTCCGGCCGCTACAACTCCGAGGTGTACGCCATCGACACCCGCACCGGCACCCAGCTCGCCCGCATCAAGGTCGGCAACGGCCCCCACGGCCTCGCCGTCTACCCGCAGCCGGGCCGCTACTCGCTGGGGCACACGGGCATCTTCCGCTGACCGTGCCGAGGCACGCCTGCCGTCGCGCGCCCGCTCAGCGCGGGGTGAGCAGTGCCTCCGCGCCCACCGGTGCGTAACCCGCCGCCTGGAACGCCCGCATGCTGCGGGCGTTCCCCGGCGCGATCTGGGCCCACACCGGCTCCCCGCCGCTCAGGTGCCGCGCGGCCACCGCGAGGGCCCGCCCCAGCCCCCGGTGCCGTACGCCCTCGTCCACCTCGACGGCCACCTCCAGCCGGCCCGCTATCCCGCGGCCCAGGACCAGAACCCCGCCCTCGGCGGCCCACACCCGCACCTCGTCGCGGCGCCTGAGGGAGCTCAGCACCCGGGGATGGCCGGGGTCGACGATCTCCGCCAGGGCCGGCGCCGGGTCGCCCGCCAGTGGGGAGCCGACCGTCATCACGTCGATCGTGTCGGTGCGGCGCCCGGTGCGGGCCACGAAGGCGCCGAGGAACCGCGCGTTCATCGAGGCGGCCAGCGCGTCGCAGTCGACGTCCGCCAGGGTCCGCCGCACCCACGCCGGGTCCTCGTCGGTGAAGACGACGGAGTGCGCGGTGAACGACAGGACGCCGGCGTCGCGGTGGGAGTGCTGCGCCACGATGGTCGTACCGCCATCGGCCGGCGGGAAGTCCCCCCTGGCCGCCGCGTCGAGAATGTCCCGCAGGCTCTGCGCCATCGTTGCCCGTCCCCTTCGTGCGCGTCCCCCGGGCCCCCGCCCGTGGCGAGGCCCACCCTCGCAGACGGCCCCGGGTGGTCGCGGCGCGGGAGGCCCGGACGGGCCGATAACCTGACCTGCGTCAGTACGACAGCACGCAACGAGCAGCACGAGCACAAAGGGGCGGACCGGTGGCGGACATCGACGAGGCACGCAAGCACTTCGAGCGGATCGACACGGACGGTGACGGCTTCATCACCGCGGCCGAGTTCAAGACCGCCCTCGCCCAGGGGGGCGACTGGAACGTCACCGAGTCGGTGGCCGAGGCGATCATCAAGAGCCGTGACCTCAACGGCGACAAGGTGCTGGACTTCGACGAGTTCTGGGCGCACCTGAACAAGTGACGCGGTCCGCAGGGGCGCCGGTCCGGTCACGGACGGGCGCCCCTTCGCCGTGCCGGACGCACCCGCTCGGACCCCTTCCGGAATAGGGCGATCCGTCCGGTGGTTGGTGCTGCCCGTCGGCGGAGCCGCCCGGCTCCTCGGATACCCGACCCCCGGAAACGGCGAGGCGAGTCACATGAAGATCGGCATCATCGGCGCGGGCAACATCGGCGGCAACCTGACCCGGCGGCTCACCGCCCTCGGCCACGAGGTCTCCGTCGCCAACTCCCGCGGCCCGCAGACGCTCACCGAACTCGCGAAGGAGACGGGCGCGACCCCCGTCACGGTCGAGGAGGCGGCCCGCGGCGCGGAGATCGTCGTGATCACCGTCCCCCTGAAGGCGGTGCCCGGCCTCCCGTCGGACCTGCTGGACGGCGCGGCCGACGGTGTGGCCGTCATCGACACCGGCAACTACTACCCGAAGCAGCGGGACGGCAGGATCGCGGAGATCGAGGACGGCGTCACCGAGAGCCGCTGGACCGAACGGCAGCTCGGCCACCCCGTCGTCAAGGCGTTCAACGCGACCTTCGCCCAGGACCTCCTCGACCGTCCGCGCCCGGCCGGCGACCCCGACCGCGTGGCGCTCTCGGTGGCCGGCGACGACGAGAGGGCCAAGCGGAAGGTGCGCGACCTCATCGAGGAGCTCGGCTTCGACACCGTGGACGCGGGCGGACTCGACGACTCCTGGCGCCAGCAGCCCGGCACCCCGGTGTACGGCCTGACCGAGGGCGTGCGGGGCGTGACCGACGCGCTGGCGCAGGCGAGCCCGCAGCGGTCGCCGGACTTCACCGCGTAGGCGGCCCGCTCACACGGTCTCCAGGGGCACGTGCGGCCCGTCCGGCAGCAGCACTTCGACCGGGTCGCCGGGCCGCACGGTCCCGCCGGTGACGACGACGCTCATGATCCCGCAGCGGAGCCGGGTCGTCCCGTCCTCGCCCCGCACCACCATCTGCCTCATCAGCCCCTTGCCGAGGGTGTCGATCTGCGCGCAGGGGTTGCGCAGGCCGGTGACCTCGACGACGGCCTCCCCACCGAGCCGCAGCAGCGTCCCGGCCGGCAGGCCCAGCAGGTCGACGCCCCGGGTGGTGACGTTCTCCCCGAGCGCCCCGGCCGTGACCTCGAAGCCGGCCGCCCGAACCTCCTCGAACAGTTCCTCGTGGATGAGGTGCACCTGCCGCAGGTTCGGCTGCGTGGGGTCCCGGCGCATCCGGAACCGGTGCTTCACCGTCGTCCCGGCGTGCACGTCCCCCTCCACACCGAGCCCGGCGAGCAGCGTGACGCTCTCCCGGTTCGGCTTGGTGAACGAGTACCTCCCGTTGCTGCTGACCGCAGCGACCGCGCCACCCATGACCCGAGGCTCCCCTCTCCCGCGCGGGCCGTCGCACCGCGGTCCGGAGCCTAGTGCGGGGGGCGGCGTCACGCGTCCTGGGCCCACTTCCGCAGCGCGGCCCTGCTCGTGAACGCGGCGACGTCCCTGTCGTGCGGGCTCTCGCTGTACTGGTGGAACCGCCACTTCGCCTGGATGCGCGGCTCGCCCGCGGTGACGTAGTCGGCGATCCACAGTCCGTCGCCGGCGTACGAGGTGGTGTCGATGTTCAGCCAGAAGTTCCGGTTGGCGTAGAGGATGACCCGGTGGTGGGGCCGCAGCTCCTTCACCTTGCGGATGAAGCGGTCCTTCTCGGCGTTGCTCGCGTGCGTGCCCTCGCCGGTCGTCTCCCAGTCGACGGCGAGGATGTCGCCCGCCTTCTCCGGGGCGTGCTTGACGAAGTACTCGGCCTGGGCGGTGAGATCGCCGGGCCACAGGAAGTGGTAGAACCCGACGACGAGCCCGGCGTCCCGGGCCCGCTTCGTCTGGGCGGCGAGCCTCGGATTGACGTACGAACGCCCCTCCGTCGCCTTGATGAAGACGAAGGAGATGTTGTCCGTCTCGTAGGACGACGACTGATACGCACTCACGTCTATGCCACGCAACATGGGGTCTCCCTGAAGTGCCGTAGAGGGGACAGGCGTTGGCCTGTCCGACTCTGCTGCCCACCCTGACACGGGAGATCCGTCCCCACAGGGGACTTGTCGCGGAAACGTGACGACCGACGCGGCGTCACAAGCCCCGACCGGAGGTCACCGGCCGGGGACGCTCACAGCGAGGCCGCCTCGGATCAGCACTCGATGATGTTCACCGCCAGCCCGCCGCGGGCCGTCTCCTTGTACTTGACGCTCATGTCGGCTGCTTTTGATCATGGCGTTGGCCTGCGGATTGTTCTGGACAGGCTCGCCTTGAGTCCCGTCGGGGACTCTTCGGGGACTTCTTGCCGGGGGCTGCCTACGAAGTGTCCGATGGTGCGTGACGTGCCTGCGAGAGTTGGGTCGTTGGATTCGTGCAGGAATCCGATCGCTTTGTTTGGCCCCGCACTCGGAATGCGTAGGTCTCGGTTTCGAATCCCGAACGCGGCTCCATGATGAAGCCCAGGTCATGCCTCTGACCTGGGGTGTCTTGTTCTGGGTGACCTTGGAATGCGGGCTAATCGGGCACCTGTGGTCTACGCATCGCAATGCGTAGGTCGGAGATCGACTGGTAGTGGGCGTTTCGGTTTACAGGGCTGTGACCTGGCTTTTTGTTCGGTGCTGGCGGTCAGCTCGGGTCTGTCGGGTTCGGTGTGGTGGCCATGTGGTGGCCAAGCGTGCAGAGATCGTGCAACGGCTTCCCCAGCCACCGTGAGGTTGCAGGCGTGCTTGCGGCCGCACGGTTGTGCTATCCGGACAATCCCACGATCAACGCGCTGCACCTGGGGCACGATCGACAACCTGGTCGTGGAGCGACTTCTGAGTCTGCAACAGTTGGCACTCAACGGCCCCAGCCAGGTTCGGGTTGTCGACGAGGACGCAGCCGGAACCTGGTAGAGCCGCAGCCGTGAACCGAAGCTACCGCCGTATGACCGATGAGTCCCGGCCGGGTGGCTGCTGTGGATCTCGCCAGCGCCGCCAGCCGTGCGCACGATCTCACCGCGGCTGGCGCTCACCGGATCATCCGAATCTGTGAGCGCCAAGGCGTCCCCGTCCTTGCCGACTGGCCTACACAGAGCTGGCCCGTGGGTGACGACAGTCCTTGGACGCCCACCGGGACGCGACTCCACACCCACCCAACAGACCGCCAAACGTGCGCCGTCTGCAGCGCGGACACCGGTCGGCGTGGCTGGGCGTCGCCCAACTGAAGTCCGGGCGCCCCTACCGCAGATCCAAGTGCAGCCCGAATCGAATGACGTGAATCGCTGTCGCCGTCCTCGCCAAGGACAGGCAACGCTGAACACGCAAAGTGACCGACATTTTTGGTTACCCGAACCTGCGGCAGACCCCTCGTCCTCTCAGCCGAGCTGGGTCAGGGTCGGGTTGCCGCCGGGCGCTGCCGCGTCTGCCGGGGGTAGGGGTGCGGCGAACAGGCGGACGTCGCTGAGGCGGCCGTTCGCGTATTCGCCGTAGGCGCCCTGGAAGAGGCGGCGGCCGAACTGTACGGGGCCCGCCGCGTTCCAGGTCGTACCGGCGTAGGCCTTCGTGGCGGACAGATGGCCGTTCACGTAGAGGAGGAGCTGGTCGGCGTCGGGGTCGTAGACGCCGACCAGGTGGGTCCACTTGCCCGCCACGGCCTTGGCGCCGTAGGCCGCTGTGAAGGCCGTGCTGGTGGTGTCGTCGTTGTGGCGGCCGAAGGCCCAGACACCGCCTCCGGAGGAGTAGTAGAGCTGGAAGCCGTTGGCCGCGCCGACGGAGGGGGCGTCCGACTGGGACACGAACGTCGAGTTGGTGCCCGCGACGGAGTTGAGCTTCACCCACGCCGAGACCGTGAAGCCGGCTGCGGTGTTCACGCCGGGGCCGCTCGTGGCGGCGTACGCGGAGCTGCCGTTGAGGTTCAGGGCCGAGCCGCGGTCGGTGTCGGTGGCGAAGGCGGCGCCGCCGGTGAGGGTCGCGGGGGCGTTGCCCGTCGGGTCGGTCGCGGTGCTGCCGGAGGTCTCGGCGAGGTTCCAGCGGTGGGTGGCCGTGTCGGTCACCGTGCCGAGCGAGACCGGGTCGGCGAAGGCGGCCGTGGTGCCGGACGGGTTGGCGCCCGGGAACTCGGTCAGCTGGCCCGCGTTGTCGGTGGCGTACAGGTCGGGCTTGCCGTCGGGGCCGCCGGTGGCGCTGTTGACGTCGCCGGGGGAGGCGACCGTGGGGTAGTCGCGCTTGCGCAGGACCACGGACAGGCCCGTGGCGGGGTGGGCGCTCCAGCCCGCGGTGGCGCTGCTCGTCCAGTTCTGGGCGGCGGAGTTGTTGCAGGTGTAGAGGCGGACCTGGGTGCTGTTCGTGGTGCTGGCGCCGGGGTTGTCCACGCACTTGCCGGACTGCGGGTTGACCAGGCTGCCGGAGGTGCCGGTTGTCCACTTCTGGGAGCCGGCGCCGTTGCAGTGGTAGAGCTGGAGCAGGGTGCCGTTGTCCGTACCGCCGTCCGTGGCGTCGAGGCACTTGCCAAGCACGCGCACGGAGCCGTCGTCGTGCAGGGTCCACTGCTGGGACGCGCCGTTGTTGCAGGTGTAGATCTGGATCTTGGAGTGGTCGGCGGTGTGGGCGCCCGCGTCGTCCAGGCAGATCGAGCCGCCCGAGGACGTCTTCACCGCGGAGACGAGCGGCGAGTGGACCGGGGCGTGCAGCAGCTTGGGCAGCAGGCTGCCGCTGTCGACGTCGATCGGGAAGGTGTAGACGGCGCCCGAGGAGTCGTCGCGGGCCCAGAGGGTGGGCGTGCCGCCGGTGACCTTGCCGTTTCCGTCGCCGTCGACCGAGAAGGTGCCGCCGACCCGGCCGGGCGCGATCAGGGTCAGGCCCGACCAGTCGCCGTCGCCCAGCAGCAGCGGGTGGCCGAGGTGGTTGACGCCGTACGACTGGTACAGCCAGAGCTTGCCGCCCTCCACCGTGAGCACGGCGGGGTGGTCGGCGTTGCCGTACACGTCTCCGTCGACCACCAGCTGGGAGATGTCCCAGGGCTTCGACGGGTCGTAGCCGGCGCCGGCGCAGCGGGCGGCGGGGACGGTGTCGGTGGCCTCGCAGTCGTCCTTGGTGACGACGTCGTAGCGGCGGCCGACGAAGCCGGGGAAGGTCGAGTACGGCGTGCGTGGGAAGTCGGCGTCGTTCTTCGGGTCGAGGTCGTTCTTCACCACGTACAGCTGGTCGGTCCTGCTGTTGTACGCCAGCAGGTCGTCGTGGGTGTCGCCGTGCAGGTTGCCGCGGTGGGCGATCAGGTAGTCCTTCCAGGTCCCGGTGGGCGCGCCGGCGGCGGTAGAGACGATGACCGGGCCGGTGATCGCGGGCGGGGCGGAGTCGATGGGGCCGTCCTGGGCCGGTGCGGGGGCCTGGGCCGGGTCGCTGTCGCCGGGGACGAGTTCCAGGTCGCCGGTGCTGGTGGTGGCGAGCAGGTCGGGGCTGCCGTCGCCGGTCACGTCACCCGGGGCGATCTTCGTCTTTGGGTCCCAGGGGGCGGTGAAGGTGTAACTCGCCGGATTCTGCGAGATGTTGCCCGCCCGGTCGACCGCGGCGACGTAGAGAGTGTGCACGCCCCAGTCGGTGACCGGGATCGTGACGGTACCGGAGGCGCTGGTGCCGCTGGTGGACGTCACCTTGGCGGGGGTGCCGGTGGTGGCGGTGGGCTGGCTGTCGAGCTGCCAGAGGAAGCTGTCGATGCCGCTGGACTTGCAGCCCGCCGGGTCGCAGGTGTCGGCGGGGGTGTTGTCGGCCGCGGAGACCGGGAAGTCGGCGGTGACCTTGGGGCCCGCGTAGGTGTCGCCCGCGCCGCTGCCGACCGGCGGGAAGTGCTTGTTGTCCGCGACCGTCGGCGTCTGCGGCGGGGTGAAGTCGGTGTCGAACCAGCAGTGGTCGCTTACCGCCGACTTCATCTTGATGGAGGAGTTGTCCTGGGCATAGACGTCCCAGCCGTACTCGTGGCCGTCCTTGAGGGTGAAGCCGATTTGCGCGTCTGCGTCTTGGCCGGAGGCGACCATGCCGCTGTCCGGAGTGCTCTTGTCCACGGGGTTGCCGTCGGCGTCGAGGTCGGTGCGGTCCCAGACGTGGTAGTGCGCCTCGGCGTGCTCGCCGGAGATGTGGGTGGTGACGGTGGAGTGCAGCTGGATGTTGCTGCCCGCGTTGCTGTAGGTCGTGGCGCCGATCCAGCCGACCGCCGTGCTGCTGCTGACGCAGTCGCCGTCCGCGCCGAGCGGCTTGGGCGTGGTGCGTCCCTTGGTGGGGACATCCGGCGGGATGTCGAAGTTCGTGGTCAGCGTGAGGACCTGCGACATGCGCAGGTAGTCGAGGTTGGAGCTCGTCTTCGACTCGTTGCCGTACAGGCCGATGGTCCAGGTGCCTTTGTTGCCGTCGGCGATCTTCTGGATCTGGTCGTCGACGCGGAAGGAGGCCGTGCTGTTGGAGCAGTTGCTGTTGCCGTTCGCTCCGCTCGGGACGGTGGTCTTCACGGCCGGGTAGCCGTTGTCGTCGAGGGTGTCGGGCTGGTGCTTCCAGTCGGTGTTCTCGTTGATGCCACCGGTGGTGTGCAGGGTGATCGGCTGGTCGTGGGAACAGTCCACGCTGGCCGCGTAGGTCGTGCTGACCTTCACCTCGGCCTTGATGACGGTCATGGACGGGTCCAGACCGGAGGTGTTGACCGCGTAGTACGACCGCTCCAGGCCGACCCCGCAGGCGCCGCCCCACTGCTGGTAGCCGACGCCCTCGCCGTTGCTCTGGGGCTTGTTGTACTGAGGGGCGTCGGAGCAGGCCGAGCTGGAGTACACCTCGTCGAAGGCGCCGGACTTGCTGGTCACCGGGTTCTCGAAGGGGTCTATGTAGACGGGGTAGTGCGTGTCCGGGCCGTCGAGTACCGAGGCGTCGGGGGCGAGCGTGATGCCGTCGGCGGTGGTGGTCATCGGGACCTGGCCGATCTGGGCGCCGGGGCCGGGGCCTGCCGGGGAGGAGGCCTGGGCGGACGGCGCGGGGTCGGCGGCGGCCGTCCGGGCGAACGAGGCTGGCTTCAGCGACGCCGTGGTGTCCGTGCCCGTCGTACTCGAATCCCACATCAATGGCGGTGGGCTCGTGTACGACACCGAGCCGTCGGGTCCCTTGGCCGTCATGCCGCCCGCCGAAGTGGCCGCCAGATCAAGCCCGTCGGTGTCCGTCGTCACCGCCAGCTTTCGCACCCGCGGGTCGGCCGCGGCCTTGGCGTCATGCACGATCAACACGTCGCTGAATCCGCCCTGGTCGGTCACCGTCACCGACAGGTCGACGCCGGGCAGTACGGCGGCGTAGAGGGCCGTGTCGCCGCTGACCTGTGGTGCGGGCAGCGCGAACGGCATGGTCAGGCTCATGCTGTGTCCGGTCGGGTCCGTGAGCGTGGCAAGCGGCCCGCTGCCGCCGCCGGACAGGCGTACGCCGCTGGGTGTGGCCCTGGGGGAGGACGTGCCGTCGGCGCCCGCCACGAGCGTGGCGTCCACCGGTACCCAGTCACCGCCCTGCCGTACCCGCACCGGCAGCACCGACGACGTCGTGGTGAAGGAACCGTCCGCCTCGGCGGTCACGGTGTCGGTCTCACTGGTCAGCGCGTCGACCGGCACGGACGTACCGTCGGCGACCGCCTTCGCCTGGGCGGCGAGCAACGGGTCCGAGGTGTCGACGGGTTCGTCGTCCACGACCGCACCGGCCGGCACGGCGAGCGCGGTCAGCAGCAGCGTGGCGAGCGCGGAGAACACCGCTGGTCTGCGGATGGATGACGGCGGCACGGAACAACTCCTTCGCACGACGGACAGGGCAGACACGAGATCTGCGACCATCCGCGCCCGGCCATGCCGGGCGTCGGGTCAGTACGTCGGCTACGGCGTGCGGCGGTGATGTTCGCTCCCCCGGCACAGAACGTACACAGGAAATGCCAAAAGCAATCACGTAATTGTCATGGCATTGGCAAAGAGTCTTGAGGTTCGTTCAACGTCATTCCTAGCCTGCTTTCTTGGATCACGCCGACCACGTGACCTTTCAGTCAACGGACCGTCAAGTCCGTTTCATACGGGGGTACATCTCACGTGGGTGTGCGAAGAACGCTGACGCTTGTCTCCGCCCTGTTCGCGGCGATGGCGCTGCTGGTGACGGGTGCCGTCGCGCAGAGCGGTGTCGGGCCGTACGTCTTCCACGGCGACATCTGGAAGCCGAAGCCGCTGCCCGGGACCCCGGCGGTGGGCGACCACGATCTGAGCCGCCCGAAGACCCTTCGCCCCCATGGCTTCCGTCCGCTGACCCGCTACACGGCGGCCAAACCCACCTGGCCGCACGCCGGTTCCCGCACGGTCGACGTCAACCGCAAGCCGATGAAAGCGGGTTCGCTACCGGTCTGGCTGGCATCGTCGGGCAAGGCGTCGAAGGTGCGCGTCCGACTCGCCTCCCGCACACAGGCGTTGAAGGCGGGCGCCGACACCGGTCTCCTGGTCGGGGTGGCCGGCTCCCGTAGCGGGAAGGTTCAGGTCGTCGTCGACTACTCCTCCGTCGCCAAGGCCTACGGCGGCGGCTACGGCTCCCGTCTCACCCTCACCCGCCTTCCGGCCTGCGCCCTGACGACGCCCGAGCGCGCCGACTGCCGTACCCGCACGCCCCTGAAGACCGTCAACCGCGCCACCGCCAACCAGCTCACCGCCACCACCACCGCGGGCTCCGCGATCGCCGTGACCTCCGGCAGCCGGGGCTCGCAGGGCGACTACTCCGCCACCTCGCTTACTCCGGAGGGGAGTTGGCAGGCCACCGGCACCGGCTCGTACACGTACTCGTACCCGATCGAGATGCCGGCGGGCGTCGGGGACACCGGCCCCTCGGTGGCGCTGTCGTACGACTCGCAGTCGGTGGACGGCGAGACCTCGGCCCGTAACTCGCAGGCGTCCTGGATCGGTGACGGCTGGAGCTATCAGCCGGGCTTCGTGGAGCGGCAGTACCGCTCCTGCGGTTCGCTGCTCGACTCCGACGGCAAGAAGATCGTCAAGGGCTCGGGCGACCTGTGCTGGGGCGGCGCCAACGCGACCGTCTCCTTCGGCTCGCACTCCGGTGTCCTGGTCCCGACCGCGTCCTCCGGACTCCCGGGAGAGATACGGGAGTTCAGGCTCCAGGGTGACGACGGCACGGTCGTACAGGAGCTGTCCGGAGCCGCCAACGGCCTGCACGACGGTACCTACTTCCGGGTCCTGACCACCGACGGCACCGCCGCCTACTTCGGCGCCGACCACTCGCCGTCCGGCCCCGGCACAAAGGGCTCGGTCTCCGGTGACTCCGACGGCTCCACGCACTCCGCGTGGGGCGTCCCGGTGCTGCACCCGCGCTCCTCCGACCCGTGCCACAGCGACGCCGACGGCAAGAAGTCCCGCTGCGACAAGCCCGAGGGCTGGCGCTGGAACCTCGACTTCGTCGTCTCCCCGAGCGGCTTCGTGCAGCGCCACGACTACACGACCGAGACCGGCTACTACGACCTCGGCGGCGGCACGGCGGCCGCGACCGACGACAAGGACGACACTGGCACCCTCACCTCGTACACCCGGGGCGGCGCGCTCACCTCGATCTCGTACGGCTACACGCTCGACGACGAGCAGGCCGGCCGCACCCCGTCCGCGCAGGTCGCCTTCGCGTCGAAGCAGCGCTGCCAGACGACGTCCTCCTTCACCGACTGCTCGGCGGGCAATCTCGACGACAACACCGCCCCGCACTGGCCGGACGTGCCCTGGGACCTGCACTGCGACTCGACCGACAAGGTCAAGCTGCCGGACGACGCCACCAAGGTGCCGACCGACGTGTGCGTCACCTCCGCGCCGACCTTCTGGTCCACCACCCGGCTGGACACCATCACCACCAAGGTGCACCTCAAGGACGGCGACACCGACAAGCTGGTCCCGGTCGACTCCTACGACCTCAAGCAGGTGTACTCCGACGCGGGCGGCTCGGTCGACCCGGTCACCGGCACCACCGTCGACCCCAAGGACGCCGGCTCGCTCCAGGCCGTGATGTGGCTGCAGGGCATCCGGCACACCGGCCAGGACACCTACGGCAACGGTAACAAGGACATCGCCCTCAACCAGGTCTCCTTCACCGGCACCGAGATCGACAACCGGGTCGACGACGACTCGCCGTCCGCGCCGCCGCTCTACCGGCCGCGCATCTCCAACGTGCAGACGGAGACCGGCGAGTCGATCACCGTCGAGTACGACCAGAACCCGTGCGCGGGCAGGTCGCTCGACATCAAGAAGGCCGACGCCAACACCAACTCCTGCTATCCCGTGTACTGGACGGTGCCCGGCGCCTCCAAGCCGATCGCCGACTGGTTCAACAAGACCACCGTCCACAGCGTCACCGTCGCCGACCTGACCGTCGCCGCGCAGTACAACCCGGACGCCTCCAAGATCCCGGGCGGCTCCGAGAAGCACGTCTTCACCTACGCCTACGCGGGCGCCGCCTGGCACCGTGACGACTCCGACCTGACCGACGACCAGTACCGCACCTGGGACCAGTTCCGCGGCTTCCGCACCGTCACCGTGCGCACCGGCCAGGCGCCCGAGCCGGTCACCCAGCAGACGACCACCTACCTCCAGGGCATGGACGGCGACTATAAGGCCGACGGCAGCCGCCGCTCGGTCAGCCTGGCCGCCACGGTCGGAGGCAAGACCGCCGAGACGGTCGACGACGCCGACCAACTCGCCGGAACCGCACTGCAGTCGGACACCTACACCGCGTCCGGCGGCAAGGTGAACGCCTCGACCGTCAACGGCCCGTTCGACTTCACCACCACCGCGCACAAGGGCCGCAGCTCCTGGACGGCCTGGACGCAGGAGGACAACCCGGGCGAGACCAAGCCGTCCGCGGCCACCCTGCCCGACCTCACCGCCCGCCGGATCAAGTCCGCCCAGACCAACGGCTACTCCCTGCTGGCGGACGGCAGTTGGCGGCACACCCGCAGCGACACCGCCTACGACGACCAGGGCCGCGTCCAGTCCGTGGACTCGCACGGGGACGTCTCGGTGGCCGCGCAGGAGAAGTGCGTCACGACCGGCTACGCCGCCCCGCCGTCCGCGACCGGCAACAGCATGCTGCTCGCCTACCCGGACCGCATCACCACGGTCTCCGGCCCCTGCGGCACCAAGGCCGGCACCGACACCCTGCTCTCCGACAAGAAGATCTACTACGACGGCGACGGCGACGGCTCCGTCACCGACCTCGGCACCTACGGCAGCGTCACCCACCCGCGCGTCACCGGCACCCAGATCGCCACCGGTTTCGCCGCCGACGGCACCGAGAACTGGCGTACCACCAGCGGCATTTCGTACGACACCGCGGGCCGCGTCACCGACGCCGTCGACGCCGGGGGCAACGCCACGCACACCGACTACTCGCCCAAGTGGATGAGTTCGGGCGGCAACACCAACCCGACGAAGATCACCTCCATCCAGCACCAGACCTGGAAGGTGACCTCCACGCTCGACCCGCTGCGCGGGCTCCCGCTGGAGAACGTCGACGTCAACAACCGCGTCACGGACATCACCTACGACGCGCTCGGCCGCCGTACCGCGGTCTGGCTGCCCGGCCGCGACAGGGCGACGCAGAGCGCGGACATGACGTTCGCGTACTCGGTGAACCCCGGCGCGGTCGCGGCCCCCGGCGGCACCGTCACCCAGCCCGGCGACCCGTCCTCCGTCACCACGCGCACCCTGCGCGAGGACGGCACCTACTCGACGTCCGTCAGCATCTACGACGGGATGCTCCAGCCCCGCCAGGTCCAGACGACCGCCGACGGCGACTCGGACTCCGGCCGGATCATCTCCGACACGTTCTACGACTCCCACGGCTGGCCGAGCGCCTCCTACGCCGGCTACTCGGAGCCGGACCACGCCCCGTCGGCCACCCTCTACGCGGCCAACGAGAACGAGATCCCCGCCGAGACCACCACCACGTACGACGGCCAGGGCCGCGCCACCACGAGCACCCTGTGGCACCAGGCCGTCAAGCAGTGGAGCACCTCCATCGCCTACCCGGGCGCCGACGAGACCGACACGACTCCTCCGGCCGGCGGCTCCTCAATGGCCGCTTTCACCAACGCACTTGGCCAGACCGTGAAGTCGGTGGTAAAGAACACCGGCGCCACGGTCACCCTCAAGGGCGGCAGCATCATCCCGTCCGGTACCTCGCTGACCTCGGCGAGCGTGCGCCTGACCATGCAGGCCGACGGCAACCTGGTGCTCACCGGGCTCGCGAGCGGCAAGACCCTCTGGTCCAGCGGCACGAGCGGGAACCCGGGCGCCTACGCCCAGTTCGGCACCGACGGCAACCTGGCCGTCTACACCGCCTCCGGCACCTCCAAGTGGAGCACCGGCCTGACGGCGACCACCGGCGCGACCCTGCGGATCGGCAACGACTCGACGCTCGCCGTCGTCGCGAGCGATGGCAGCACGGCGCTGTGGAAGCAGGGCACCGCGGGCGCGGTCCCGGCCGCCGACGCCACCACCCGCTACACGTACACGCCCGCCGGCCAGATCGACTCGGTCTCCGACAGCGCCGGCAACACCTGGTCATACAAGTACGACCTGCTCGGCGAGAAGACCTCCCAGTCCGACCCCAACACCGGCACCACGACCTTCGACAAGTACGACGTCCTCGGCAACCTCCTCCAGGCCACGGACCCGCGCGGCCAGGTCCTGTCGTATACCTACGACTGGGACAACCGGATCACCGCCGAGTACGCGGCCCCCTGGTCCGCCACGCCCGACCCGGCCAAGCAGCAGACCGCGCGGGTGTACGACACTCTGGCCAAGGGCTACCCGACCTCCTCGACGCGTTACGTCGGCGGGGCGAACGGCAGCGCGTACACCGAGGCTGTCACCGGCTACAACACGGCCTACCAGCCGCTGGGTTCGTCGCTGACGATCCCGGCCGCCGACGGCTTCCCGGGCAAGGCGGGCACCGACAGCGGCACGGTCACATACACCCTGTCGTCGACGTACACCCCCAACACCGGCCTGCTCGCGACGACCGAGTACCAGGCGGACGGCGGCCTCCCCACCGAGCGCATCGGCTACGGCTACACCCTCCAGGGCGTACTGGACGGCTTCGGCGGCTACATCAACGCCGCCAACACGCCCTCCTACCTCGACGGCACGGTCCACGACCCCTTCGGCCGGGTGCTCCAGGCCAACTACGGGCCGACGGGCAAGGAGTTGGCCACCTTCGCGCAGTACGACGTGACGACCGGCCGCACCACGCAGACCAGCAGCATGGCGCAGACGTCGACCACCGCCCTGGACGTCGTCAACTACCGCTACAACCAGGCCGGCGAACTCACTGCCACCGACGACCTCCAGGACAACACCACCCACGACACCCAGTGCTTCGCCTACGACTCCTTCCAGCGGCTGACCGCTGCCTGGACGGACACCGCCGGCATCACCGGCTCCGGCACGGCGCCGGTGGGCGCGGTCGGAGGCTGCACCACGGCGTCCGTACAGACCAGCGCGGACCCGGTGAAGACGAAGACGGTCGGCGGCCCGGCCCCGTACTGGCAGACGTACACCTACGACCTGCTCGGCGACCGCACGGGTCTCGTCGACCACGACCCCAACGGCAACGCGGCGGCCGACACGACGCAGTCGACGTCGTACCCGGGCGCGGACGCCACGGCTTCCGTCGCTCACCCCGACCAGGCGGGCGCGACCACGACCACCAACCCGGGCACGGGTACGGCGACGCAGACCCCGTCGTACACGGACGCGGCCGGCACGAACGCGGGCAACACGGTCAGCCGCGCCACGAAGACGACCGGCCTCATCGCCACCGGCTTCACCCTCTCCGGCGGCGGCAAGCTGTGCGTCGAGGAGACCGGTTCGGGCGCGAAGGTCGACGTCGACACGTGCAGTACGACGGCGGCGGCCCAGAAGTGGGCGATCGGCACCGACGGCACGGTCAAGGCGGGCGGCTTCTGCCTGGACACCGCGGGCAACGCGACCGCGTCCGGCACCGGCGTGGTGGCCGACACCTGCTCCACCGACGCCACCCAGAAGTGGCGCGTGACCTCGACCGGAACGCTGGTCAACGCGACCAAGGCCACCCTGTGCCTGACCGACCCGAGCGCGAGCGCCACCAAGGGCACCCAGCTGACGCTGACCACGTGCGGCGGCAAGGGCCAGACATGGTCGACGATCACGTCGGGCGCGTTGCCGGTGGGCCAGACGCAGACGTTCACGTACGACGCGGAGGGCCGCACGGCCACGGTCTCGACCCCCTCCGGCACCATGGCCCGCACGAGCAAGTACCTGTACGACGCCGACGGCAACCTGCTGGAGCAGACGGCGTCGGTGGGCGGCACCGACAAGACGCGGATCCTGTACCTCTTCGGCGGCGCGGAGCAGCTGACGCTGGACGTGACCGCGAAGACGTGCACGGCGCTGCGCTACTACTCGGGCCCGGACGGCACGCGGGTGACCCGCTCCAGCTCGGGTGACGTCTGGTACCAGGTCGCCAACTCCCAGGGCACGGCGACGACTTCGGTGGCCGCAGACGACCTGGCGGTCACCCGCCGCTACTACGACCCGTACGGGAACCCGCGCGGCTCGAAGCCGTCTGGGTGGGTGTCGGCGGACGAGAACCACGGCTTCCTGGGCAAGCCGGCGGACTCGGTGACGGGGCTGGACCTGCTGGGGGCGCGGAACTACGATCCGGCACTGGGCCGCTTCGTGACCCCGGACCCGCTCTTCCAGGCGGGCGACCCGAACCAGATGGGCGGGTACACGTACGCGGCGGACAATCCGGCGACCAGTTCGGACCCGACCGGGTTCGACGACTGGTACAACTACCCCGGCCAGAACCCGTGCGTCATCGACTGCAACACGCCGACGCCGTCGCCGTCCCCTGCACCTGCGCCCACCGGCACCTCCAGCGGTAGCAGCAGTTCGCCGTCCTCGACCGTCCCGGCGGCCCAGGAACTGCCGCACGCCAACCCGAACGAGAAGATCGACCCGCACGGGTTCACGGCGGTGCTCGACTCGATCCTGATGCTGCCGTACGACTTCGCCAACTGCACGTTCTGGCTGAGCGGCAGCTCCGGTCACCAGGAGTCCTGCGACGCCGCCGGCGGTGCCTATTCCGGCGGCGTCGGGGGTGGCGGAGCCGCCGGAGCCGTGGAAGGCGGTGTCGAGGGCGACGTCGCGGGCTCGTTGGAGGGCGCGGGCGTGCGGGCCGCGGAGGGGGACGCGGCGGCGGCCGCCGGTGCGGGCGCGAAGGCGGTCGACGAGGCGGCGGCCGACATGGCGGACCTCGTGGCCATGAAGCGGGCGAACGCGCAGGCACGGGCGGAGGAGGCGGACGCGGGGGCGGCGAAGCCGAGTGCCCCACAGACGGGAGCCTCGGGAACGAAGCCGTCCGCACGGGACTCCCGTGCACCCGTGCGCAAGGGCAATACCGGCTCGAAAGCGTCGTCGGCGGCGATCGTCAGCAAGAGCCGCCTGCCGCGTGGCACGAGCATTGAGGACGGACTCGCCGGGGCCCGGAACATGCGTGACCGGGTGGCGGAACGCGAACTCTTCCCGAACGGAGACGGCGTGGTGGCGAGCGCCGCACTCGCCAAGAAGACCTGGACCGCGGGCTACAACGCGGAAACCGGTGAGATAGCCGTCGCCTCGTCCGGCTGCGGCTACTGCGCGGAGGGCAATGTCATCAACGCCCTTGGCGGTGACGCGAATCGCGTGATGCTCACCAGGGCTCTCTTCTGGGACAGAGAAGAGGAGATCTGGGACGAGATGCCCATCTGTCAGGTCTGCCAGACGTACCTGACTCCGGAGGACGTCGAACCGGGCGCCTGGTACATGCACCCCGGCGAGTGGGACAACAGATGACGCGTCTGTACGGTGTCCAGGAGCAGCGGGAGAAGGCGCTAGGGGTGCAGGCATGACTGTCAGGCCGTCGTTGATCCAGGCGGAGCGTGTGGACTGGGCCTCCTTGCGCTGCGGATGCAGCAAAACGGGCGCGCACATTCCCGAGACCTTCGCTGGTCTGCTTACGGCGGATACGCCGCAGGAGATGGCGGCCGCTTCCCTGGAGGGGCATGTCTACATTCAGTCGCTCCTTTTCGAGGTCGCGGTACCGGTGACGTCCATGATCGTGGCGGCGCTGAACGAGGAGACGTCCGAGGCGGTGCATGTCCGTCTGCTCGACGAGCTGATCTCGTGCATCGGGGGTGAGTCCCATTGGACGGAGGTCGAGGCGGGTGCGCCCGAGCTAGAGATCGACTGCCAGATCGCGGCTCGCGAGGGTATCTGGACGCTCTACCAGGAATACGCGACAGGTCGTGCGTCGATGGCCCGGATGATCCTCGACGCGGTGGACCCTGATCGCGAACGGTTCGAGTATTTCGACGCCAAGTTGATCGACCGGGTCAGGAAGCGGGCGAAGCGGCGCTGAAGTGCTTGTACAGGCGGCTGAGGACTTCGATGCGTGCTGCCGGCAGATAGCAGATAGGGGATCGGGTGCGGGAAGTTGAATGAGGTTCCCGACGAGGTTCCTGACGACGACCTCGATTTCGACGAGGATCTGACCTACACGTACCGGGGCGAGCTGTTCACGGGGATCGGATACGAGGAGTCGGACGGCCGGCGGATCTCCGAGATCCGCTACGTGAACGGCAGGCAGGAGGGCGTCGCCCGCGACTGGCATGCGGACGGGAGCCTTTCCGAGGAGACCACGTACCGTCAGAACGTCCCGCACGGCAGGCGCGTTTGCCATGACACCGCGGGGCATGTGCTGATCGAGGAGGAGTACGAGTACGGAATCCTGCTGTCCAGGGTCGAGCGCGACGCCGACGGGAAAGTGACGGGCTCCACCGAACTGAAGCCCACGGATCCGTTGTGGAAGACCCTGGCCGGCTTCAGGGAGCGATTCAAATGGTGATGCCGCGGAATGAAATGGTGATCCGTTGGCGACCAGGGGGATCCGTGGCGCTCAGGAGAGTGGGGTTCTGGACGCGATCGTGCGGTGTCTGGCGGAGGGCGAGCCCCTTGTCGCGACCGGCTCCGGGGATGATGATCTGGTCGATCCGGACATCAGGCAGATCTGCCAGTACTGGATCGGCACCGACAGGGTGTTGGTGCCTCCGGGCAGTTCATGCCGGAGGAGTGGGGCGGGGTTCCCAGCCTCTCGGGTCCTTCCCAGCCTGAGACATGAGGTGTCGACTTGGCGGATCATCCGAGCTTCGGCGTGCTGCTGACCCGGCTGGTGTATCACCGCCGCACGGATGTCGCGCGGCTGGCCTCGGCGTCCGGTGTTCCGGAGGCCGAACTCCGCGCGAATCGACTGGCAGTGGGCGTTTCGGTTCACAGGGCCGTGAACTGGCCTTTTGCTCTGTGTTGCCGGTCAGCCAGGGCCCTGCGCGTTCGGTGTGATGGCCATCTGGCGGCCAAGCGGGCAGCGATTGTGCAAATGGGCCCCGGCCTGCCGTGCGTCACAGACGCGCTTGGGGCCGCAGGGCTGTGCCATCCGGACAATCCCACGATCAACGCGCCTTTACGGCCCGGTGGTCTGTGCCCGCTATGGAGGAACCCGCCTGGCCTGAACCGCTGCGCATGGGCCTGCATTTCTGCGTCGAAACTGAGGGCTTCGAGCTGTGGAGGCGGCCCGTAGGTGTTCGGACCCAACAGCTGGCGTTTGGGTGACTTCCAGGGGCGGCGGGCACCTTCGGGATGGCCATGGCGTGGCCGGATGATGCCGCGGTGTGAGGCGGTGGCGGTCAGTGCGGTGGTGAGTTCCTGGCCGTCGAGGTCGTTGAGGTTGAGCAGGCGGCAGAGGTCGCCGTAGTCGCGGTCGCGGGTGTTGAGGTCGCCGAGTGAGACTGCGGTGGAGAGTTTTTCGGCGATGACGGTGGCGAGTGGGTAGCCGAGAATCTGGAAGCTGTCCGCCATGAGCTGCTGCGGGAAGTCGATGGTCCGGGGGTGACGGGGTCGTCGAAGCTGACGTTCAGTTGGAGCTTTAGTCGTGCTTTTGATACATCCTGACGGCGGTCGGCGCTCAGGGCGGATCGGAACAGTGATCGAGGAAGTCTCGAACCCCCAGGTCAGGCTTCCGTCCCGTGAGATTTCCTGGGGACTTTTCGGGGACTTTCAAGCCTGTCCCAGGGACTTCTCGGGGACTTTCCGCCGCGTAAGCAGGGAAGGCCCTGACAGCGCTGAAAGAGACGAACGCGCTGGTCAGGGCCTAACCTCAATACCGGTAACTTAGGGGCAATCCGGTCGTTGTTGTTGGCGTGGCAAGAGCGGGTCAGTTGAAGTCATCTGGTGAGCGGTTGTCGGACCGGGTCGCGGTCGGGGTGCTGACACAGGCGTTTCCTCAGTCGCTTGTGGATGAGGTGTTGGCGGAGACGGGTCGGGTGCAGCAGCGGAGCCGGCTGTTGCCGGCCCGGCTGGTGGTCTACTTCGTGTTGGCGATGTGCCTGTTCTCCGGGGAGAGCTATGAGGAGGTCGCCCGGCTGCTGACCGCGGGTTTGCAGGGTGCGCGGCGTTGGCGTACGTCGTGGGTGGTGCCGAGTACGGCGGCGATCTGGAAGGCCAGGTCCCGGCTGGGGGTGGCGCCGTTGCGGCAGTTGTTCGCGCGGGTGTGCCGTCCGGTTGCGACACCGGACACTCGGGGCGCCTTCTACCGCGACTGGCGGCTGACCGCGATCGACGGCACCACATTTGACCTGCCCGACACGAAGGCGAACGTGGAGGCGTTCGGCCGTCCGCCCCGCTCCGGGCGTGGTGAACGGGACGTCGGTTACCCGCAGTTGCGGATGGTCGGGCTGGTGGAGTGCGGTACCCACGCCGTCTTCGATGCTGCGATGGGAGGCTTGCGCACCGGAGAGCAGGCTCTGGCCCGGGCGGTCCTGGTGTCCCT